>CAJKEF010000242.1 GCA_905198825.1 uncultured Collinsella sp.
CCAACCCCGGCGTCGGCAGTCCCTTCGGCCACCAGGGCGCAGCCCCGAGCATTCCGCAGACCGAGGACGAGGCCAAAGCCCTCATCCGCAACGTCTTTGGCCAGGCCACCATCTTCAAACCGGTGGAGTAACCGTGCGGGCGGGTACGCTGCTCAAGAAGAGATCTCTTTGTCCGGGCGCATCTGTATTTCGGACATGTGTAGTGTGGTGCCGCGTATATCGCATTCGAGCAGACAGATGCGTGACGGTCGGCCTAGGATGCTGAGGTCGATACGATACGCCGCATGGCTGTCCGTGTACTCGACTTGCTCGGCGTTGACGGTTGCTCCGATTGTAAATAAAGAGCCCAGTTCGGCATCGACAATCTTGGAGTCCTTTATCTTGACCTTGAACTCTTGGTAGAGGGACGGGCTGTTGTAGTAAATGGTTCGGGTTCCGTCGGTGCACTCATCGGTCGCTTCCCATTTGACGACGGGCTGGTCCGAGCTGGCTATCAGCAGTTCTGCTCCAAAGGCTATGGCATGGGTGATGACAACCAGCAATGCCCAGCCGACAAAGAGATAGAGAACCACATATGCAACGGGGTGTTTTGAGCGGATGTTTTGGAGCGCGTCGGGGGCATTCATGGGGCACCTCCAAATTGCCATCTTTGACAATCAAATTTTACCATGTCGTCATGAGCGCCACCTCGAGCGGCGGTTTAGCATTTTGCTATCTAGCTGGATGCAGAAAATGCCGGGTTCCGGCCCTGCTAGATTTAGTTTGAGACATTTATGCAGATGCGAATTATTCAACTTTGCATAATCTTGGGGGCGCATCACGCTCCAGGACATGTATATCGACTGAGGTAACACGTCCGCCCCGCTTGCTTGCCCCGCGCCGTGGTACGATTTTTGAGTTTGAAAGTCCCGCCGTGCTCCGGCTGCCCTTGCAGCTCGGCGTGCGGCCGCACGTAAAGGAGCCATCATGGCCGGTATGAACATGCAGCAGATGATGAAGCAGGCCCGCAAGATGCAGGAGCAGCTTGCCGCCGCGCAGGAAAACCTCAAGTCCCAGACCGTCGATGCCTCTGCCGGCGGCGGCATGGTCAAGGTGACCGTTAACGGCGAGATGGAGCTCGTCAACCTCACCATCGATCCCGATGCCCTCGATCCCGAGGACGTCGATATGCTGCAGGACATGATCATGGCTGCCGTCAACGAGGCCGTCCGCGGCGTCAACGAGCTCGCCAACAAGCAGATGGGCGCCATCACCGGCGGCCTCAACATCCCGGGCATGCCGTTCTAAGACACGCATATATATGAGTGCGAATCACAGTCTGCAAAAACTGCTCGATGAGCTGGGCCGTCTGCCGGGCATTGGTCCCAAGTCGGCCCAGCGCATCGCCTATTACCTGTTGGAGGCCGACGCCGAGGAGGCCCGCCGCCTGGCCGAGGCCATCCTGGAGGTCAAGCAGGAGGTCCACTTTTGCAGCCGTTGCTTTAACTACGCCACGGCCGACGAGTGCTCCATCTGTCAGGATTCGATGCGCGACACCACTCGCATTTGCGTGGTGGGCGAGCCGCGCGACGTTCAGGCAATCGAGCGCACGGGCAGCTACCATGGCCTCTACCATGTGCTGGGCGGCGTGATCAGCCCCATGGACAAGATCGGTCCCGAGCAGCTGCATATCCGCGAGCTGCTGGCGCGCCTGGGCCACGAGGATATCCACGAGGTCATTATCGCCACCAACCCCAATATCGAGGGCGAGACCACGGCGAGCTACCTTGCTCGCACCATTAAGCCATTGGGCGTTGAGGTATCGCGTCTTGCGAGCGGCCTTCCCGTGGGCGGCGACTTGGAGTATGCCGACGAGCTTACGCTCGGCCGCGCTATCGAGGCCCGCCGCGCGATCTAGGCGGCGTCAGCTCCGCGGCATGTCCCGTCGGCCTGCCGCACGGGGCGCTCATAATTGGGCACGTGTTCATGCATTTGTTGTGCAACAAACCTGCTTTTCATCCGCTTATCGCGTGGATGGGTCCACTTGCACCTCGTATTTGCCCATTCGTTGCGCAACCTTTTTGGTTCGCTGATACACTCAAATGTGGATATGAAAGAATGCGCCGCTTTTAAGCGGCGTGTTTTTGTTGGAGGAGAACGCATGCGGCCCGGGGGCACTCAGACAAAGCATGGCGCCGCGGTGCGCATGCGGCGCCGGCTGGGCCTGGCGCCTCGGGCGTGTGTGCTGCTGTCCTGTTCGCTGGCGCTGGTCGTTGCCGGCGTTTCTGCCTACGGTTTGGCTGTGCCACCTATGGTGCAAGCGCGTACCGCGCGCGAGTTGCGCGTGGGGCACAAGGCCAAAAGCGATTTGGGCACCACAACCGGATACGCCTGGGCGAGCGTAGTCACGCACGTCGTGTTTGGTGTCGACGACGCGGGCAGCGCCGAGGCGTCGGACAACGAAATCACGCTTGCCAACGGCAAGACCATCGTGCTCACCAACACCAAGATCATCCATCACCTTTCCGATAACAGCGTTTCGACCGTCGTAAACAAGGCCGAGCAGCAAAAGGGTCAGGATACGCAGCAGTCGGGGAAACCTGGCGGCTCCGGTTCGTCTGGCTCCAGCTCCGATTCGTCGAACTCGAGCGGTGGCTCCGGTTCGGGCTCCGCCTCCGGCGGGTCTGGGGGCGACAGCTTGACGGGCGGCAACACCGGTGGCAATACAAGCTCCAGCGGCCTTTCGACCGCCGAGGAGGAAAGCATACACAGCTGGCTCGTGACCAAGTGCAATATGCTCGACGGCTATGTCTCTCGGGCAAATAGCGCGGTCTCGACCTATAACGCAACAGGCGATACCGGGCCGTGCGATAGCCTGGCCAACGATATGTTTGTCATCCGTGCCGAGTTTGGCCGGCAAACGTTTTCTCCCCACTCAAAGTGGTATCGGCAGTACGCCAACCTATGGGGCTGCTACACCAACCTGTGCCAATGGGTGGGGCATTACGGCGATGATGACATTGCGCTTAACAACTTCAACAATAGCCTGGCGGCGATCGCCCTATGACGAACGATCTCGCTTCTGCGGCAGCCCAGTCGCAGAAGCGAGATCGTT
>CAJKEF010000243.1 GCA_905198825.1 uncultured Collinsella sp.
GGAGCCGACGACCATGATCTTGTAGCCCTCGGGGATGAGGCCCATGTCCTTCATCATCTTGGCAGCGTAGGTAGCGGAAGCCATGCCGCCCTCCTGGTCAGAGCCGCCGCGGCCGTAGATGATCTCGTCGGTCTCGTAGCCCTCATAGGGATCGGCGTCCCAGTTCTCGATGTTGCCGATGCCGACGGTGTCGATGTGGGAGTCGATGGCGATGATCTTGTCGCCCTCGCCCATAAAGCCCATGACGTTGCCCAGGCCGTCGACCTTGACCTCGTCATAGCCAAGGCTCTCCATCTCGGCCTTGATGCAGGCAACAACCTCACCCTCCTCGCAGGACTCAGAGGGGTGAGAGATCATAGCGCGCAGGAAGCGAGTCATATCAGCACGATGAGACTCAGCAGCAGCCTTGATTGCGTCGAAATCGAGTTCTTTAGCCATTGTTCATAACCTTTCAAACGAAGGAATCTACCTGTGAGGTGGCGGAGCGGTACCAATTTACTCCGCCCCAACGATTAGCAAGTGGGATATTCGCCTTCCCAAACAATGCGGCGATACTGGTCGGGATCCGTATCGCCCTCGGTGGAGAAGCAGAGCACGGAGCTCGTCTTGTCCAGGCCGATGAGCTCCTTGAGCTCGGCGTACTCGGGATCGAGCATGAGAGTCTCGACCAGGCCGGTGGTCACAGCGCCGGACTCGCCGGAGATGACGCGCGGGTCGCCCTTCTCGGGAGCGCCCAGGGTGCGCATGCCGCGAGCGGTGACCCAGTCGGGGCAGGACACGAAGGCGGTAGCGTGGTTGCGCAGGATATCCCAGCCCAGGATGTTGGGCTCGCCGCAGCACAGGCCGGCCATGATGGAGGGCATGTCGCCGTCCACGATGCGCGGATCGCCGTCGCCGGCGGCAGCGCCCTTGTACAGGCAGGCGGCAGGCGCGCACTCAACCACGACGAAGGTGGGCGGGTTATCGGGATACAGGTTGGTGAAGTAGCCCACCACGGCGCCGGCGAGCGAACCCACGCCAGCCTGGACAAACACGTGCGTCGGGCGGTTGATGGCCATCTCGCGCAGCTGCTCGGCAGCCTCGGAAGCCATGGTGCCGTAACCCTCCATGATCCAGGACGGGATCTTCTCGTAGCCCTCCCAGGCGGTGTCCTGAACGATGACGCCGCGCTCGCAGGCGTCGGCCTCGGCGGCGGCCATGCGCACGCACTCGTCGTAGTTGACCTCTTCAATGGTCACCGTGGCGCCCTCGGCGGCAATGTTATCGAAGCGGGGCTTGGTGGAACCCTTGGGCATGTGCACGACAGCCTTCTGGCCCAGCTTGTTGGCAGCCCATGCCACGCCGCGGCCATGGTTGCCGTCGGTGGCGGTAAAGAAGGTAGCCTGGCCAAAGTCCTTGGCAAGCTGATCGGAGGTCAGGTAATCGAAGGTGCACTCGGCAACGTCCTTGCCGGTCTCGTCGGCAATGTAGTTGGCCATGGCAAACGATCCGCCCAGAACCTTAAAGGCGTTGAGGCCAAAGCGATAGCTCTCGTCCTTAACGCACAGGTTGGACAGACCCAAGCGCGCAGCCTGACCGTCCAGGCGGGCAAGCGGGGTGACGGTATATTGAGGGAACGACTGGTGGAAGGCACGGGCCTTCTTCACGTGGTCGAGGCTCATGATTCCCAAGTGCTTGTCATCGCTCTTGGGCATCGTGTTGCCCGCCCACTGGATCTTATCGGCCATACGGTGAACTCCTTAAGTCCTCTCTTGCCGGCCCCCGCATACGCGTTTCAGCCCGATCCCATTCACACGACTGAACTTTTATGTGGATGCCAAACAAAAAGTTTGTTAGTAATGTTCTATCACACTTTTTGATTGGTATATCTAACGAATTGTTTGTTGCCGTAATCGGTACTTTTTCGCCGCCGAACGGTCATGAATTGCCTTGTTGATGGATTTGTTTGCGGTCATGTGTGGTTTATGGCACAGTGAGCCCAAACTAATTTTTAGGAAGGTACCCATGACCCCCGCACAGATTGAGTTTTACAAGCGCCTCGCACACGGTCTGGCGCTCCAATTTGGCCCCAACTGCGAAGTCGTCGTCCACGATCTGGAGACCGAGGACGTGGACCACTCCATCGTAGTGATCGAAAACGGCCACGTCAGCGGGCGCAAACTGGGTGACGGCCCCAGCCATATCGTGTTTGAGTCCATGCACGAGGGCGCCACCGACGTACACGACCGCGAGCCATACCTCACCAAAACCACCGATGGCAAGCTGCTCAAGTCCTCGACGATCTTTATCCGCAACGATGAGGGCAAACCCGTCGGCATTTTGGGCATCAACTTTGACATTACGCTTATGAAGGCTTTTGAGCGTTCGCTCGACGCCTTTACCGGCACCGGCGGCACGGGCTATACCGAGCCCGAGCCTATTACCAAGAACATCGGCGATCTGCTCGAGGACCTGCTGCACGAGTGCGAGCAGTTTGTGGGCAAGCCCGCGGCACTCATGACCAAAGACGAGCGCATTCGTGCCATTGGCTACCTCGACCGTCGCGGCGCCTTTCTCATTTCCAAGTCGAGCGAGCGCGCCTGCGAGTTCTTTGGCATCTCCAAGTACAGCTTCTATAGCTACCTCAATGAGGCCAAGGCGGCGGCCGGCGACAAGTAGGCACTCGCCTGGATTGCCCCTCCCCTTTTGGGCGCGAGTTCTGGAAAGCACGAATCCAAGACCGAGCCGCTTGGGAAGTTCCATATAATCGATGTCATTAGTATTTCGAAAGGATGGAACAGAATGGCGTTGAGCAAGGCATCATGCACCGGTCGCGGATTGATTCCGGCAATTGGTGGACATGTGCACCGCATGTTCGATGAGGGTGAAGACGACCTGTTTTCGCTGAGCCTTGACGACGTGATGGATGATCGCCCGTGGACCGCCGACGAACTCATGGGCGGCGGCGGGGCTCGCCCGTCAAGCCCCAATCCCGCACTTGCGCCTAAGTCCGCACCTGCGCCGACTCCTGCGCAGTCGCCTGTTTCGACGCCCGCGCCTACACCCGCACCCACTTCGGCGCCCACGCCCGCTCCCCGCCCCGCAAGCGA
>CAJKEF010000244.1 GCA_905198825.1 uncultured Collinsella sp.
CGTGGCGGACGGTATCCCGCCACCCCTCCTCGAGACAAAAATGATCCGTTTTCCTCCGTCCCAAGGGACAATTTTCAAAACTATGCCAGATTACGGGGCCCGAATGATGCAAGCCAACCATACCCTGCATTTTCAAGAAACAATAAACCGTCTACCTGCAGTTTTATTTTCACTGCTTTCGCCATGGTCGCTAGGCAGCGATTCAGCCCCGTAAAGCGGTATAGTTGCTTTTTTGTAGCATTTTCCAACACGCCCAAAAGCCCCGCCAAACGAAAAAAGCCCGACCTCCGCATGGAGATCGGGCTTATAGGGCTCAGCAAAGCCGAACCTACACGGTCAAATGACTCGATGATTACATCTGCTCGGGCGCAGAAACGCCAACGAGGGTGAGCACCAGGGCGAGCGTCACGCGAACGGCATCGCAAGCGGCCAGACGGGCACGCGAAAGCTCGGGATCGACGGGACGGCCCTCGCTCGGCAGCACCTGGCAGGCAGCATAGAAGCTGTGGAAGTCGCCGGCGAGCTCCTCGGCAAAGTGCGTCAGACGGAACGGAGCACGGTCGCGAGCGCAGCTGGCGATGAGGTCGGTGAGCTCGTTGAGCTTACGCGAAAGGGCGAGCTCGGTCGGGTCGGTCAGCAGCGAGTAATCGACGTTCTCGCCAATAGCCTTCTCGGCGACGGCCTTCATGCCCATCTCGGCGGCCTGCTCGGCGGTAACGTCGGCGGCGCGGCGCAGGATGGAGCACACGCGAGCGTGAGCATACTGCACGTAATAGACCGGGTTGGAGTTGTCGCGCTTCTTAACGGCCTCGATATCGAAGTCGACCATCTGGTTGGAGCTCTTGGAGATGAGCGTGTAGCGAGCGGCGTCGGAGCCGACCTCGTCGACGAGCTCCTGCAGGGTCACCATGGTGCCCTTGCGCTTGGACATACGGACGGGCTTGCCGTTGCGCAGCAGGTTGACGAGCTGGCCCAGCAGAACCTCGAACTTGCCGGGGTAACCCAA
Source organism: uncultured Collinsella sp. (assembly GCA_905198825.1). Taxonomy (GTDB): domain Bacteria; phylum Actinomycetota; class Coriobacteriia; order Coriobacteriales; family Coriobacteriaceae; genus Collinsella. The sequence goes on from CAJKEF010000244.1 coordinate 1,007, forward strand.
GGCATCGCAGACGCAGCGGACGCGCTCGATGTAGCCGTGGTGGTCGGCGCCCCAGATGTCGATGACGTGGTCGACGCGCTGGAACTTATCCCAGTGATAGGCAACGTCGGAGGCGAAGTAGGTGTACTCGCCGTCGGACTTGATCAGGACGCGGTCCTTGTCGTCGCCCAGGTCGGTGGAGCGGAACCACAGGGCACCGTCCTTGGTGTAGAGGTAGCCCATCTTGTCGAGCTTCTCAAAAGCGCGGTCGACGGCGGAGGTGCCGGCGGTCTCGCCCTCGGTGTCCTTCACGTACAGAGAGCGCTCGGAGAACCAACGATCAAAGTCGCAGTTAACGGCGTGGCAAAGGTCGCGCATGTTGTCGACCATCTTTACGTAGCCGCGCTCGCGGAAGCTCTCCATGCGCTCCTGCGGATCGGCGTTGACCCACTTATCGCCGTCGGTGCGCCAGAACTCGGCGGCCTCATCGATGATGTAGTCGCCGCCGTAGGAGTCCTTGCCCAGAGTCTCGGCAAAGTTGTCCTGATACGGATGGGTCTCGGGATGCTCGTCGCTCTCGTCGGCAACAAAGGCGTCGCGGTCGGCGATCAGAAGCTTGTGAGCCTCGTCGATATCCACGCCCTGCTTGGCGATGATGTCGGCAAGCTGCATATAGCGCGTGCTGATGGAGTTGCCGAAGGTGTTCATCTGAGAGCCGTGGTCGTTGATGTAGAACTCACGCTGGATGTCGTAACCGGCGTGGTCCATCACACGGCAAAGGGAGTCGCCCAGAGCGGCCCAGCGGCCATGACCGATGTGCATGGGGCCGACGGGGTTGGCGGAGACGAACTCGACCTGGGTCTTCAGGCCGCCGCCGACGTTGGACTTAGCGAAGTCCATGCCCTTCTCGCGGGCCTCGCCGAAGATGGCATTCTTGACAGCGACGGAAAGGTAGAAGTTGATGAAGCCGGGGCCGGCGATCTCGACCTTCTCGATCGCGGGGTCCTCGGGCATATGGGCAACGACGGCCTCGGCGATCTTGCGCGGGGCGCAGTGAGCCAGCTTGGCGGACTTCAGGGCCATGGTGGAGGTCCACTCGCCATGAGAAGTATCAGCCGGTCGCTCGATAGCGCAATCGTCAAGTTCAAATGCGGAAAGGTCGCCGGCCTCCTGGGCCGCAGCAAGCGCAGCGCGTACCAGCTCTTCAATCTTCTCGGGCATAGATCCTCCTTGTGTTAAAGCCCCCGAGCTCTTGGTCACTCGTAGGGCAAAAGCCAGAGTTTGTAGCACTCTATCACAAGCGGTAGCTACTGTCGCAGGGTAAAGCTAATAGATATTGCATATGCACAAAATTGACTACAGCTTGTATGGAGTCACTCAAAGATGCCAGTCTGCCTGCAAATTATGCACGCGTTGAAAATGCATAAAGGTATGAATGAGCTGCGTCTGTTATCGAATACTCTTACCTATCAGAGTTGTGTGCTTTTCCTGCATAAAGTAAGGGTTTGCGCACGTCAGAGTGTTATTCTAGACATACACAAATTCGTATAAGTTGGAGGTAGCATGTTCTCAATCGGTCAACACGTCATTCATCCGGGCCAGGGAGTCTGCACCGTCGTCGGTTTTAGGGACGATACACCGCAGCCCATGCTGCTGCTCGAGACCAAGCAGGGACATGCGCAGACGATCCTCATGTACCCCGTGGCGCAGGCCGATCGTTTGCACGCCGCCATCTCTCAGCAAGATGCCGAGCACCTGCTGAGCCACTACGACGAGCTGGAGTGCGACACCTTTACCGAGCGCAATAGCTCGCTCGAGGAGACGCACTTTAAGCAGCAGCTCAAGCTGGGCGCGCCCGAGACGGTTCGCGTGGCAAAAACCATGATGCACCGTATTCGCCAGGCCGAGGAAGCAGATAAAAAACCCAGCTCTTACTACATGCGCGTACTCAAGGAAGCCAAGCGCCGCTCCATCGAGGAGTTCGCCGTGGCCCTGGGCGTCACCGAAGAGGCCGCCGAAGCCCGCCTAGCCCAAGCCGCCCTCAACTAACCCAACCGCGCCA
>CAJKEF010000245.1 GCA_905198825.1 uncultured Collinsella sp.
CGGCTTGCCGCACCAACGCAGGCTTTGCCGCAAGTCTCATCTGCATTGGCCTCAACATTACCCTGTGCCTAGCCAAGGGCATCGCGGGCCTGCTCGCCGGCTCCGTCTCGCTCATCGCCGACGCCTTCAACAACCTCTCCGATGCCTCGAGCAACATCGTCAGCCTGCTCGGGTTCCGCCTTGCCAGCCGCCCGGCCGACGAAGGTCACCCCTATGGCCACGGCCGCTACGAATACCTCGCCGGCCTGTTTGTCGCCGTCCTCGTTTGTGCCGTCGGCATCAACCTGGTGCTCGAGTCCGTTACCAAGATTATCAAGCCCTCCCCCACCGCCTACACGCTCGTTTCCCTTGCGGCACTGGCTACGTCCATGCTCGTTAAGCTCTGGATGGCTGCATTCAACCGCACGCTGGGGAATCGCATCGACTCCGAGACGCTCATCGCCACGGCGCAGGACTCCAAAAACGACGTCATCACCTCGGGCTCGGTCTTGGTGGCGGCGCTTATTTCGCAGACGACAGGCTTTGACCTCGACGGCTGGGCAGGCCTGGGTGTGGGCATCTTCATCTGCATCAGCGGCATGGGCCTAGTGCGCGACGCCATCAGCCCATTGCTGGGGCAAGCGCCCGACCCCAAGCTCGTCCAGGCAATCCGCGACAAGATCATGTCCTATCCGCAGGTCTTGGGCACACACGACCTCATGGTGCACGACTACGGCCCCGGTCGTCAGTTTGCCAGCGCCCACGTGGAGATGCCCGGCGAGGGCGACGCGTTTGAGCACCACGAGATTCTGGACACCATCGAGCACGACATCAAGCGCCAGATGGGCATCGATATCACGCTGCACTGCGACCCCATCGCCACCACCGGCGACGACCTGCGCGGCTGGGTCAAGCGCGGCGTAGCGCAGATCGATCCCGCGCTCTCCATCCACGACCTGCACGAACACGATGGCTTTGTGTCATTTGACCTTGTGCGTCCCGACGGCTTTGACATATCCGACGAGGAGCTGCTGGAGCTCGTCACGCGCATCGTGCACGAGCGCCGGCCCGACGTCTCATGCGTCGTCACGTTTGATTCGGGCTTTAGCTCGCCCGACCGTCCGGCCGAGCAGCTGTAGCCCCGCTCCGCTCGACCGCTAGTTTCCCTGTGCGCCCGAAATACCGTTTTGCAGCGCGTCCCAAGCATTGGTAGCCATATCGCCCAGGTTCTGCGCGGTATCGCCGAGGTTCTGAGCCGTGTCGCCCAGCTCTTGAGCCTTATCTCCAAGCTCCTGGGCCTTGTTGCTCAGGTCCTCCAGCGTGTTGGAGCTCGAATTGTCGGTGCCGCTTTGGCCGTCGGACGAGTTGCCCGAGCTGTTCTTGTGCGTGAGTTGAATTTCGAGGTTGCCGCTGTCGTTATAGTAGGCGGAAGTAACGACCCAGTTGGCATCGACGACGGGCGTTGAGCCATCATCAGTCAGGACCACGGCATTCGAAAGATCGGCGCCGCGCGACTTGAGGATCTTCTTGGCGTTGGACCAGTACTGCCCCGGGATATCGCTCAGATCGACGGTGCTAGACGAGGCGGACTCGGTTTGCTCGGCAGTGGTATCAGCCGTTGAACTCCCTCGCCTGTTGAGCATGCCCGACACGATGGCAAACACAATCGAGAGGGCAAAGAAGATCGCCAGCACAATGAGGATCTTCTTGATCACACTCGACGAACGCGACGGCGCCTCTTCCTCGTCCTCACCATACTGCGGAATCGATTTGGGATACTCGCGATGGGGCTGGCGCGCATACGGATCGCACGACTCATAACGAGGCTGGGACTGTGCCGTGCGCGGCATATACGTCGTTTGCTGAGGCTGCGGAATGGGATTTTGCGGCAGGTTGTTATAAGCGCCTGCCGCCGCATTGCCATACGGGTCCGGCGCCGCATTGCCATACGGATCCTGCGGTGCATAATCAAACGGATCCCGCGGTGTATCGCCATAGCCCATAACTCGTGTGGGTTCGGCGGACGCCTGCGTCGCGGCGGGGTCGGTATAACCGGGGTTGGGAACAACGCGGGTCGCATCGGCGCTATCGTCAGCCTGCGCGGAACCATATCCGCCCATCACGGTCGTCTTGTCCTGGTCCATGCAACGTTTCCTTTCCGTCGCCTGTAAGCATCAAGTTATCCATGCATTCTACCCGCGCAAAAGCCTATGATGGGCAGAGCCCGTCGGTATCTACAAGACATGCGCGGGCCTAAGGATCAAAAAGCCCCGCCGTGCCTTGTGGGCGCGGCGGGGCGGGCTAGCAGCTATGGACAGCAGGCTTAGAACAGGCCGGTGATGTTGCCGTCGTTGTCGACGTCGATGTTCTCGGCCGCGGGCACCTTGGGCAGGCCCGGCATGGTCAGAACGCTGCCGGTCAGCGCGACCACAAAGTGGGCGCCGGCGGAAACCTTGAGCTCGCGCACGGTGATGCGGAAGCCCTCGGGAGCGCCCAGCGCCTTGGCGTTGTCGCTAAAGCTGTACTGCGTCTTAGCGACGCACACCGGCAGGTTGCCAAAGCCGTTCTCGCGCAGCTCGGCGAGCTGGCGCTTGGCGGCCGGCGTAAAGTCAACGCCGTCGGCGCGGTAGACCTTGGTGGCAACGGCCTCGAGGGCATCAGCGACATCAGCGCCGTCCTCATAGGCAAACTTGAGCTCGCTCGGCTGCTCAATCAGGCGCATGACCTCATCGGCCAGCTCGAGCGCGCCCTCGCCGCCCTTGGCCCAGACCTCGGAAAGCTTAACATTGACGCCGAGCTTCTGGCACTCGGACTCGATGAGCGCAAGCTCGGCCTCGGTGTCCGTAGGGAAACGGTTGATGGCGACCACGCAGGGCAGACCATAAACGTTCTGGATGTTGTCGACATGACGCAACAGGTTGGGCATGCCAGCCTTGAGTGCCTCGAGGTTCTCCTCGTTGAGGTCGGCCTTGGCAACACCGCCGTTGTACTTAAGCGCGCGGGCAGTGGCGACGACCACAACAGCGCTGGGACGAACGCCCGTCATGCGGCACTTGATATCC
>CAJKEF010000246.1 GCA_905198825.1 uncultured Collinsella sp.
CGATAATGATGTTGATCTCGTCGCAGCTCTGCGAAATCATACGCACGCTCACGCCAGCCTGGCCAAGCATGCCAAACAGATGGCCCGAGATGCCGGCACGACCACGCAGGTTGCGGCCGACGGTAGCGATAAGCGCCAGGCCCTCGACGACCTCGATCTCGAGCGGCTCGACCTCCTGCTGAATGTCGCTCACAAGCGAGTACAGCGAATCGTGAACGTCCTGCTCCTGCACCACGGCGCCAAAGCGGTCGACACCGGTGGGCATGTGCTCAACGGAAACGTCATAGCGCTCGAAGACCGAAAGCGCGCGGCGCATAAAGCCGACACGGGGCTTGGTGCGGTCGCGGGCCACATTGATGGCGACAAAGCCGCGTTTGCCGGTCACGCCGGTAATGATGGGCTCCGCCTCGCCCTCGTCAGCCGTCTCGCTAATGATGGTGCCGGGATCCTGCGGCGCATTGGTGTTCTTGATGACCAGCGGAATGCCTGCCTCGCGCACGGGGAAAACGGCCTCCTCGTGCAGGACGCTTGCGCCCATGTACGAAAGCTCGCGCAGCTCCTCGTAGGTAACGCGCGCAATGGGCTGAGCCTCGGGAACAATACGCGGATCGGCAGAATAGAAGCCCGAAACGTCGGTCCAGTTCTCGTACAGGTCGGCGCCCAGGCACTTGGCCAAGATCGAGCCCGAGATATCGCCACCGCCTCGATCGAGCAGCTTGATCTGGCCCTCGCGCGTCGCGCCGTAGAAGCCAGGCATAACGAAGCCGCCCTGCTGGCCATACTCCTGCACCAGCTCGGAGGTGCGATTCATGCTGAGCGTACCGTCGTGATGGAACGCCACAACCGTCGCGGCGTCCAGGAACGGCAGGCCCAGGTACTCGGACATCAGGCGAGCGGTGAAGTACTCGCCGCGGCTCACAAGCTCCTCGGTAGAGTAGCCGCCCGAGCGGGCGCGCTCGGCAAAGGCCGCGAACTCCTCACGGATGGGATAGGTGAGCTCCAACTCATCAGCGATATCAAAATAGCGCTGGCCGATGTCCTCGAGCAGCTCCTCACACGACACGTGGTACTTAACGTGCGCATTGACCAGATAGAGCAGGTCGGTCACCTTGGTGTCGCCCTTAAAACGGCGACCGCAGGCGGAAACCACCACAAAACGGCGAGCCGGATCGGCATCAACGATGGCCTTGATCTTCTTGAAGTGTTCGGCGTCGGCGACCGACGAGCCGCCAAACTTGGCAATCTTAATCATGGGCTGGAGGTTACCTTTCTAAAAAGCCTCTGCGAACCTATTTTGCACGCTCTGATACCATGGTTTCACCGATTGGGACCAAGGTATCCGAGGAGCACTGTTATATGGGAACTTATCATAGTACACGAGGACGCACTTTATCGTGCTCAAGTAAGGTGGCAATCCGCACCGGCATCGCTCCCGACGGGGGTTTGTTTGTCTCGGACGAGCTCGGCACCCAGCAGGTCGATATCAGCTCGCTTGCAGATAAATCGTACTTTGAAATCGCTCAAAATGTGTTGGGAATGTTACTGAACGATTACACGGACGAAGAAATTTCGGCGTGTGTCGACGAGGCATACCGCGGCACGTTCGCGAGTGAAGAGGTCACGCCTCTCGTCAAGCTCGACGCAGCACCGGGCACCGACGCCCCTCAGACCTATGTGATGGAGCTCTTTGGCGGCCCCACGAGCGCCTTCAAGGACGTCGCCCTGCAGATGCTCCCCCGCCTGATGGCCCGCACCTCCGCCAAAGACGGCGGCGCCGAGCGCATCATGATCGTCACCGCCACGTCAGGCGACACGGGCAAGGCCGCACTCGCTGGTTTTGCCGATGCTCCGGGCACGGGCATTACCGTCTTTTATCCCGAGGGCAAGGTCAGCCGCGTCCAGAACCTGCAGATGTCCACACAGGAGGGCGACAACGTCGCCGTCTGCGGCATCCGCGGCAACTTTGACGACGCCCAGAGCGCCGTCAAGCGCATCTTTGCCGATAAGGAGCTTGCCGAGCGCCTGGAGGCCGCTGGCACGGTGCTTTCGAGCGCCAACTCCATCAACGTCGGCCGCCTGGTGCCGCAGGTCGTCTACTACTTTGCCGCCTATGCACAGCTGCTGCGCGCCGGCGCCATCGAGGCAGGCGACGCCGTGGAATTCTGCGTACCAACTGGCAACTTTGGCGATATCCTGGCTGGCTACTATGCCAAGCGCATGGGCCTGCCCGTCGCCAAGCTCATCGTCGCGAGCGACAAGAACAACGTGCTTGCCGACTTCCTGACCACCGGCGTCTACGACCGCAACCGTCCGTTCTTCACGACCATCTCGCCGTCGATGGACATCCTTATTAGCTCCAACCTGGAGCGCATGCTGTACTTCCTGTCCGACGGCGACTGCGAGCTCGTCGCCGGCCTTATGGAGCAGCTTGCCCAGACCGGCCGCTACGAGGTGCCCGCCGAGCTGCTGGCCAAGATCCAGAGCGTGTTTGGCTGCGGCTGGGCCAGCGAGGACGAGGTTCGCGCCGCCATCAAGAGCTGCTGGGACGCCAACGACTACGTGATCGACCCGCACACCGCTTGCGGCTATCACGTCTTCGAAAAGGTCGCCCCCGCCGAGGGCGCCAAGGCCCGCGTGCTGCTTTCGACCGCCAGCCCCTACAAGTTCCCGCGCGCCTGCTGCGACGCCCTGGGACTCGACGTTCCCGAGGACGACTTTGAGGCTATGCGTGTGCTCGAGCAAGCCACCAATACGGTCGCCCCGACCCAGCTCGCCGAGCTCGAGTCCAAGCCTGTCCGCTTCGAAGACGTCTGCGACGTAGCCGACATGGCCAGCTACGTAGAGCAGGCTGCAAAAAAGATGGCTTCCAACTAAACCCCTTACTAGGCGCCGGCGAAAGCCGGCGCACCTTCTTTTATCAGATACTCACCGGGATAATGACGAGCTGACATGCGGGTCTGCCTGTTTAGTTCGTCGCGAGTTCCGCACGAGCCGGAAAGCACTTAATGTGCTTTCCGAGCGAGCCAG
>CAJKEF010000247.1 GCA_905198825.1 uncultured Collinsella sp.
CTCGTCGAAGCGGGCGAAGTAGCGGCCCAGCATCATAAAGTCGGCACCCATGGCCAGGGCAAGCGTCATGTGGTAGTCGTAGACGATACCGCCGTCGGAGCACACGGGCACGTAGACACCGGTCTCCTCGTAGTACTCATCACGGGCGCGGCAGACGTCGATCAGCGCGGTGGCCTGGCCACGGCCGATGCCCTTGGTCTCGCGGGTAATGCAGATGGAGCCACCGCCGATACCGACCTTGATAAAGTCGGCACCACAGTCGGCCAAAAAGCGGAAGCCCTCGGCGTCGACGACGTTACCGGCACCGACCTTGACGTCCTCGCCATAGTTGGCGCGGATCCACTCGATGGTGCGCTTCTGCCACTCGCTGAAGCCCTCAGAAGAGTCGATGCACAGGACATCGGCGCCGGCCTCGATGAGCAGCGGCACGCGCTCGGCATAGTCGCGGGTGTTGATACCGGCGCCGACCATGTAGCGCTTGTCGTTATCGAGCAGCTCGTTGGGGTTGGTCTTGTGGCTGTCGTAGTCCTTGCGGAAGACGATGCCCATAAGGTGATCGTTGTCGTCGACGATCGGCAGGGCGTTGAGCTTGTTGTCCCAGATGACGTCGTTGGCAACCTTGAGGCTGATGTTCTTGTCGCCCACGATGAGCTGCTCACGCGGGGTCATGAACTCGGAGACCTTCGTCTGGTGGTCATCGCGACTGGGGCGATAGTCACGGCTGGTGACGATGCCCAGGAGCTTGCCCTTGGGAGTGCCGTCGTCGGTAACCGGCATGGTGGAGTGACCGGTCTTCTCCTTGAGCTCGATGACCTGCTCCATGGTCATGTCGGGGGTCAGCGTGGAATCGGACTGAACGAAGCCGGCCTTGTGATCCTTGACGGCCTTGACCATAGCGGCCTCGGACTCGGCGCTCTGGGAACCGTAAATGAAGGACAGGCCACCCTCGGTAGCGAGCGCGACACCCATATCGACGCCCGAGACGGACTGCATGATGGCGGAAACCATGGGGATGTTCAGGGTGATTGCCGGCTTCTCACCGCGCTTAAAGCGGGTTAGCGGCGTCTTAAGAGAGACGTTGTTGGGGATGCACTGCGAGGACGAGTAACCAGGAACCAGCAGATACTCCGAAAACGTGTGGGACTCACCGGGAAAGAACGTAGCCATGTTTCTCCTTTTTCCATGCGACCGGTCGGCTGCAGGCCTCGTAGGACCCAGCCCAACCTTGGGCGCCCAATACTGGGGAAGTATCTTAACGCACTTTGACTGCTACAATGCATGATTTAAGAAGAGCACACGAGGGTTTGACGCAGGCTTTGCGTTTGCCCAGCAAACACTTTAGCGGGGAGACGTGGAGCGTATGGAGTACAAGACGACGGCAAAGTTGGTCATTCAAGCGTGCGACAAGGATCTGCCGGGCGTCTTCGGCCACGGCTGCGTCTTGTTGCTGCAGGGCATCGCCCGCGAGCATTCGCTCAACCGCGCCGCCAAGAGCATGGGCATGGCGTATTCCAAGGCCTGGCGCATCGTAAACGAGGCCGAAGGACAGCTGGGCTGCAAACTCATCGAGCGCGACGGAGCCCGCGGATCCACGCTCACGCCCGCCGGCAAGCGAGCCATAGCGGTCTACGAGGAACTACAGGCCGACATCAACAACGTCATCGCCAACAAAGCAAACGACCTCATCGCCAGCATCAAAGAGTAGCTAATTTGGGACGGGGCCTTTTTAGCTGGTCGGTCACCATAGATGATTATTCTGGGACGGGGATTAAAAAATCATTGTGTACCTAATGATTTTTTAATCCCCGTCCCAGAATAATCATCGAAGGGCGTTGTCTAGGGTGGCCGCTACAACCAGGGGGTTGTCGGTGCCGGCGAAGAGGCGGATAGTGTTCCCCTGTTTGCCGCTTGGGGCCGAAAGGCGCGTCGTTGCGCCGCCGGCGGGCGATGTACGAAACTCCCCCGGCAAAGCATCGAACAGCTCGCCCGCGCTACGCTCGATAAGGTCAAATTCAACTGCCGGGCCAAAGCCGTGCTCGAGGATTCCCGTTGCAACCGCATGGTCGGGATGCGAGTTCAGCCCGGGATAGCACACGTTGCGCACCATCTCGTTGGCGGCCAGATACTCAGCCAGCGCACGGGCGCGGTCGAAATGCGCCTGCATGCGGGCGTTAAGCGAGGAAAGCCCGCGCTCCAGCACGTCGGCCTCCTCGGCAGAAAGGTCGACTGCCGACGCACCGCAGCCTGCAAACAACACGTGCGCGCACTCGGCAGCAGCATCCACACGATGGCGCTTGAGCTGAGAGCGCGCCACCGAAGCGGCAACGAGCTTGCGCGGAGCCCTACCTGCACACACGCGATCGAGCGCTTCGAGGGACAGCACAGCACCCAGCCGCAGCGGATCGCAGCCAAAAGCCGACGCCACGGTGTTGTCCACAACCAGCAGCGCATGGGCCTCACGCGCTGCGCGGCCCAGAGCGCGAAGGTCGGGAACGCGCAGACCAAACCCGCCGATGGAGTTAACGAACCACCACAGGTGCGGCCCCTCGGCATCAAACGAAGCATCAAAGCCCTCGGACGCAGCGGCAAACGCCTCTGCGGACGGCGAGCCCACCAGCGCGACATCGCAGCAATCAAAGCCGCTCGCAAACGCATCGACAAAGTCGTCCGCAAAGGCCACCAGGCGGTCGCAGGGACGCACAATCCCCAGCTGCGACAGCCCTGCCGGCACATGCGGGGCCGCAAGCAACTGAGCCTCACGCGCGCCGGTCCTCAAAGCCCAAGCCTCTTCTAGCTGCTGTACGCCCACACGGCACCATCCCTTCATAAGCAAAAACCCACGATGCGGGTGTTCCCCGCATCGTGGTCAACGGCTGCAGTATAGCGCCGATTATGCGACGAATCGCCTAGATGATGAGCGTGTGATAGTTCACGCTCGCACCCGGAGCGTCAACGGTCACGCCATAGGCCTCGGGATAGATGCGCGTCGAAAATACGAGCGCGCCATCGTTCACAAACACC
>CAJKEF010000248.1 GCA_905198825.1 uncultured Collinsella sp.
GCGCAGATAAGCAGCGGCAGGCTTCCCGCGTTGTTTGCGATTGCGATGAGCGGCAGATGTTGCCGTGGCAGATAAACAGTACACGTTGCATATGCGGTTTTCTTTCGATCGTCATCATCGAGCTCGAGTATCGCATCTACGCCTACGCCCTCGCCCGCTTGCGCTCCCAGCGAGCCAACTTAATCGTCACCAGCGTGAGCGCCCAGGCCACAAGCGAGAACACGGCACCGACCGCGCCAACGTAGGCAATGCCAGCTCCGCTTACCACGGCGCCGCCCACTGCGGTGCCAAACGAGATGCCGACGTTAAACGCCATGGGCTCAACCGAACTTGCGAGTACCATCGACTTGGGATGGCGGCTGCGTGCCACGTCCATAAAGTGCGTGATGCACGACACCGAGAACAGGTACATGAGCATCGCCAGGCTAAAGACAAAGACAAGTGCGAGCGGCATGGCAGCGCCTGCGGCAAACAGCCCAAACAATGCCGCCGCCTGCAGCAAAAACGTCACAAGCAGCGCCTTCATGCCAAAGCGCGCATCGATCCATCCGCCCAGGATGTTCGAGATCAGGCAGAACACGCCGTAGGCCATAAGCGTGGTACTGGCTTCGACCGTGCCCATGCCCAGCACCTGCTCAAGATAAGGCGTCACGTAGCCGTAGAACACATAGACCGAGCCCACGCCAAACAAGAAGATGAGCATGCCGGTAATGATACTCGGCTCGCGTAGTAGCCCCGCCTGCTCGCGGAAGGTGGCGGGCTCATCGGTCTGCCCGGTGCGAGGCATAAACGCCACGAGCGCGCTGCAGATCAAAACGGCAAAGGTCAGCGTGCCGTACATGGCCACGTGCCAATCGAGCGTGTCGGCCACAAACTTGCCGATCGAAGTGACAAAGACCATTGCCACGGAAAACGCACCGTACACGACCGAGATGGCGAGTGAGGTTTGCTGCGGGGACAGCAGCTCGGGGATGTACGTCACACCCACGGCGAGCAGTGCGCCCGAGACGGAGCCCAGGACAATGCGCGAGATAAAGAGCGCTTGGAAGTTAGGTGCTAGCGCCATAACCAAATTGCCGAGCACAAAGACGATGCTGTAGCACACGAGCAGCTGGTAGCGGCGGAACCGCCCCGTGCCAAGCGCAAGCACCGGCGTAGCGATAGCGTAGACGAGCGCGAACACACTGATGAGCTGGCCCGCAGTGGCAAGTGATACGCCGAGTTCCGTTGCCAAGTCGCTTTCGATGCCGATGACCACGAACTCGGAGCAGCCGAGCGAGAATCCCAACAGCACGAGCAGCGCCAGGCAGAGCTTGGTGCGCGCAGGGGAGAGCGCGGCGGCGGTTGACTTACTTTTAGGCGTGGTTGCAGCGGTCAAGGTTGTCACTCCAATGTCGCATGAATAAGCGGGATTCAATCCCTGCAACTCTAACAGAATGTGACAAAGAGACAGTCCCTTTGTCGCATTGCGCTGCCAGCCAGTCGCCCAAACCATCACAACATTCGGCGAAAATCTCGAAATCGAGGAAAAGCGTCGAATGTTGTGACGGTTTTCCTGTCTGTGCCGGCGAGCTCCAGCGCCGTCTGGGGGTATAAGGCTAGCAAGTGTTTATTTGCGAGGCCTAAGGGGCGCCCCGTATGGATATCGATAACTTTGAATGGTGGTATAGCGAGGGTGAGGCTCCGGACGAGGGGTGGGACGAGCCCGCGCCGCGTGACGTGTCGAGCGACGAGGACGAGACCGGCAACGCCGCCGCCGACTCGGACGCCGCCCTCGACCCCGTCGAGCCTCTGACCTTCGAACAAGCCTGGGCCCAGGCCGAGGCAGACGAGGCCAAGGCCGACGCTACGGCCACGCTCGGCGAGCCAGCCGACATGTCAATCTCGCCGGCAAAGACCCCGCAGCCGCGCCACACCATCGATCCCGACAGCACGGCATCCTTCAGTATTCTCGACGTGCCCTCGCAGGGCGCCCAGGCGCCCGCGCCCACACGTCGCCCCAATCTGACTCGCGAGGAAGATGCAGGACGTCGCTCTCCGCTCGGCCCCATCCTTATCGCCTTCATGGCCGGCGTTATCGCATGCTCGGTAATTGGAAACGTCTGGAGTCATGTCGAACAACAGCGAAAAGACGCCGCCAAGGTCGAGATGTCTGTCGAGCAATCGCTCGGTCGCACGCGCTCGGTACATGTGTCGGTCGAGGTCAAGGACGGCGCGACGTGGGACACCGCGCGCGGCGACAGCCAAATGCTCGTCCACATCGTGGGGCGCACGCTCAAAGGGCAGACGATTGACGAGTATCAATACGTCAATTCCGCTGGTGACGGCATCGAGCTCAAGCCCGGCGACTACGAGCTCACCGTCGATGAACCGCCCGTCGCCACCGACGGCACGCGCTTCCGCGCCTCAAAGCGCATGGTTCCCGTGAGCTTTAACTCGCAGGCGCCCGATACGGTCGATAGCGCTCCGCAGGGCGGGTTTGACCTTTACGCTATTGCTCAATAACTGCGCCTGTCGCTCAACCCCGCCGCCAAGAGTGGGACAATAGCCCTCGACACTATTGTTTACTTTTGGAGGAAGTAGCATGTCTACCGTTACTACCATCAAGCGCGGCGGCCTCACCGCGGCCATCGATTCCATGGGCGCCCAGCTCACGAGCCTTGCCCTCAACGGCAACGAGTATCTGTGGCAGGGCGACCCGGCCTTTTGGGGCAAGCACGCGCCCATTCTGTTCCCCATTGTGGGCTCGCTGCGCAACAACACGGCGACGTCTGCGGCCGGCACCTGCGAGATGCCGCGCCACGGCCTCGCTCGCATCGTCGAGCACAAGTTGGTCGAGGTTTCGGAGGACGGCTCCTCGGTAACTTACGAGATCACCGATACGCCTGAGTCGCTCAAGGCTTTCCCCTTCCACTTTAAGCTCAACATGACCTATGCCCTGACTGGTGACGCCACGCTTACCCAGACCTTTGCCGTCACCAACACCGGCGACGTGGACCTGCCGTTCTCGGTGGGCG
>CAJKEF010000249.1 GCA_905198825.1 uncultured Collinsella sp.
ATGACAGAACCGTAACGTTTCCCCAGATAAAACCTGCCAAAATAAACCTGTCCCTATTTGGCAGGTTTCTAGAAAGGCTATTCGGACTGTGAAGGATTCCGACCTCTCCGCAACGGCTGCGCGCGACGCTGCCCGCATCGTTTGGTTTAAGCGCTATCCCGCCAAGCAGACGCTCGTCGCATTTTTGCTCGCCCTGCTGGCGACCACGGCGTTTTCCATCGATCCCGCTCCGGTGTCGAGCAACGCGGTCCTGGCGATCGACCCCAAGGCGACGGGCACGCTCTATGTGTGCTATGAGGTACTTCTCTCGTTTGCCGGCCATACCGACGCAGTGATGCTGCTCGCACTTGCCTGTTTGCTTACGCTGCCGTTTCGCTATGTGTTCTTTGGCCGCGGTGACGCTTGGCGCCCGTCGGTCGTGCTGCCATCGCTGTTCTTTGCCGTTTGCATGGTGTTTGGCCGTAGCTACGACCTTACCGATTCGGCCGAGATTGTGCTGGGCGACAAAGCGCGCGTTATCTGCGCCTGGATTGGCGGCGCGGGCTGGATGCTCTTGGCGGTCGTTGCCTTCTACCTTGCCTTTGAGTGTCTAGATTGGCTGAGCTCTCGACGCATTCCGTTTTCCGAAGCGCACTTTGGCCGCGTATGGCGTGTGGCTCACGCCGTGCTCTCGGTCCATCCCTTTGCCGGGCCCTTCCTGGTGCTTATGATCGCCTGGGCGCCCACACTTATCGCTTCGCTGCCCGGTCTTTTTATGGGGGACACCGGCGCGCAGATTCGCCAGTGGTTCAACTATCCCAACGGCACGAGCGACTACCTGCGCCTACTCAACCCCAACGTGCTGCTCAACGGGCATCATCCTGTAGTGCACACGGCCATTATCGGCTCGTGCGTTCAGCTGGGGCTTTCACTGTTCAACAGCGCCAACGCAGGTCTTGCCATCTACACCTGCGCTCAATTTGTCATCACGGCCGCCTGCATGGCCTATTCCATTTCGTCGCTGCGCAAACTGGGCGTGAGCCTGCCGGTTCGCGGTGCGACCCTGCTGCTCTTTGCGTTTATGCCGATGTTCTCTAACTACGCGGCGTTGCTCACCAAAGACGTGCTCTTTGCCGACGCGTTCTTGGTTCTGCTGGTGCAGACCGTCAAGCTCGTGGCATGTGGCCTGCCCCGTCGCGATGCCAATGCCGAGCGAGCGGGCGAGAAAGCCCCCGTGCTCTTTGCGCACCATGACTGGCTGCTGCTCGCTCTGGGCGCCATGGGTTCCACGTTTCTGCGCAACGGCGGCCTGGTGTTTCCCCTGGCGGCATGCGTAATCGCGGCGGCGTTTTGCGTATGGGACGTGCGTGTGGCTCGTTGTGCAGCCAAGCAGACTGGTGCTGCGCCTTCGGGCGCCATCCCGCGCTTCCGCTGGGTTGGCGTTCTCGCGGTGCTCGCGCTTTGCCTTGTCTCTAATATGTACTTCACCAAGGTGTTTATGCCGGCGCACGACATTACGCCCGGTTCCAAGCGCGAAATCCTCTCGATTCCGTTCCAGCAGACGGCTCGTTTCGTCCAAAAGCACGACGGCCTCAACTCGGGCGTCAACCCCACGGTTAAGGAGGACGGCACCATCGTGGAGGCTCCTTGCGACGGCTTGGTGACCGACGAAGAGCGTGCCGTGATCGATCGCGTACTCAAGTACGAGAACCTGGGCCGTCGCTACAACCCCGACAAGTCCGATGCCGTCAAGAACTGCTTTAACGAGTACGCCTCGCAGGAGGACATCAAGGCCTATTTCGAGGTGTGGGCCCAGATGTTTAAGAAGGATCCCGAGTGCTATATCTCGGCGCTTATCAATAACTACTATGGTTATTTTTATCCAAGCGCGCGCGATGCCTGGATCTACAGCACGGCGCGTAGTGCCGAGATCATGGCGCGTCCCGACAACCTCAAGTACTTCGACTTCCATCCGGTTGACAGCAACGTGGTGCGCTGGTGCGACCACCTGATCAATCTGTACCGTGTGGCGGTGCAGCGCATCCCGTTTATCTCGCTCACCATGAGCTCGGCCACCTATGTGTGGATCATGATCGCCGTGGTGGTCTACCTGCTGCGTCGTCATTCATGGCGTGCGCTGGCGATCTGGGTGCCGCTGTTGGGCGTGCTCGCCGTGTGCCTGATTGGCCCGTGCAACGGCTCGACTTACATGCGCTACCTGTATCCGGTCATCGCCTGCATGCCCTTCGCCATCGGCGCCACCGTCACCCGCAGCGACTTCCTCTGGTTCTAACTTGGTGCATTGAGGTCGGGTTTCTTTGCACCAAAGGGGCCATCATCACGACGCCTTCATTTTGGGGTTTATCTCGCAGGCCAGTAGGTATATCATAACGACGTTTGTTTATATTGCCCGAGCATCTGCGCTGGGCTTTAGGTCGAAACCGATAGGAGACACGTATGTCCGGACACTCTAAGTGGGCCACAACCAAGCATCGTAAGGGCGCGCAGGACGCCAAGCGTTCCGCCCTCTTCTCCAAGCTCAGCCGCAACATCACCGTTGCTGCCCGTCTCGGCGGTGACCCGCTGCCCGAGAACAACGCCAGCCTCGCCGCTGCCGTTGCCAAGGCCAAGGCTCAGTCCATGCCTAAGGACAAGATCAAGTCCGCTATCGACAAGGCTTTTGGCTCGGGTGCCGATGCCGCCGTCTACGAGAACATCGTGTACGAGGGCTACGGTCCCGCCGGTGTCGCCGTCTACGTCGACTGCCTGACCGACAACCGCAACCGTACCGCTGCTGATGTCCGTTCCGCCTTCTCCCACGCTGGTGGCAACCTGGGCACCTCCGGTTCCGTCGCCTTCCAGTTTGAGCGCAAGGGCCAGATCGTCGTTGCCAAGGAGGTCCTGGACGAGAACGCCAAGAAGGAGACCATGATCGCCAACGGTGCTGCCGGTGACGAGGATGAGTTTATGATGGCGATCGCCGAGGCCGGTGGCGAGGACTACGAGGACGCCGGCGAGGAGTGGATCGTCT
>CAJKEF010000250.1 GCA_905198825.1 uncultured Collinsella sp.
GCAAGCTCGAGGGCAAGCTGTGGACCCGCGAGTACCTGCTCAAGATTGCCGAGTTTGATGGCGCGACCATTGCCCCCGCCAACGGCGCCGCGGCCCGCGCCGATGCCATGGGCACCCTTGCCGGCGAGCATCATAAGCTCCTGACCAGCGAAAAGTCTGTCGAACTTGTGCGCTCGCTGGCACGCGAAACCGTCGCCGGCGGCAAGATCGACGACCCGCAGCTGCTCGACGAGATCCGCGTACTCGGCCGCGACCAGCGCGAAGCGAGCGTCATTCCCACCGAGGAGGCCGAGGCCTGGACCAGGCTCACCTGCGAGGCCGACGCCGTGTGGCACAAGGCCAAGACGGCCAATGACTGGGCGAGCTTTGAGCCCTATGTGGATAGAATCGTCGCCCAACTTAAGCATCAGGCCGAGCTCATGGACCCCAAGCGCGACCCATACGATGTTTGGCTCGACCAGTACGAGCGTGGCCTTTCCACCAAGAGCTTCGATGCGTTTTGCGATGAGGTCAAGGCTACGGTCGTGCCGCTCGTGCACGCCATCGGCGAGCGCGGCCAGCAGCCCGCTGCCGACTTTTTGCACGCCCGCGTGCCCGAGGCCGCCCAGCGCGCCATGAGCTTCGACCTGATGAAGCTCGTCGGCCTGAACCTGGACGACACCACGCTTGCCTTTACCGAGCACCCGTTTAGCGAGGGCTTTGCCGTGGGTGACGCGCGCATCGCGACACACATCTACGAGGACGATTGCATCTCCAACGTCTACAGCATCATCCACGAGGCGGGGCACACCATGTACGAGCTGGGCGTCAATCCCGCCTATGCGCGCACGTGCCTGGAGGGCGGCACCTCCATGGGCATCCACGAGAGCCAGAGCCGCTTTTTCGAAAACACCGTGGGTCGCAGCCGCGCCTTTATGGGACCGCTGCTCGAGGTGCTGCGCCGCCACGCACCCGAGGTCTACGGCGACGTCGACGAGGACACGCTCTACCACGCCGTGAACATCGCGCAGCCTTCGCTGATCCGCACCGAGGCCGACGAGCTCACCTATCCGCTGCACGTTATGGTGCGCTACGAGATCGAGCGCATGCTGTTTGCCGGCGAGGCTACGGCCAAGGACATCCCCGCGCTTTGGAACCGCTTCATGGATGAGTACCTGGGCATTCCCGTTCCCGACGACACGCACGGCTGCCTACAGGATACGCACTGGAGCGGCGGCTCGTTTGGCTACTTCCCCACCTATGCGCTGGGCAGCGCCTACGACGCCATGTTTGTGCCGGCCATGTGCCGCGACGGCGTCGACCTCAATGGCGCCTGTGCGAGCGGCGATTTGGCGCCCGTTCGCGCCTGGCTGGGCGAGCACATTTGGCAGTGGGGCCGCGCCAAGGACGCGCCGGAGCTCATCAAGGGCGCGTGCGGCATGGCGTTCGATGCCCGCTACTACTGCAGCTACCTGCAGGACAAGTTCACCACGCTGTACCAACTGTAAAGCTTAGGCGACACGCCAACGCAAAGGGGCGCCGCAGGATCTATCCCGCGGCGCCCCTTTACACCCAGCCACCAACCCGACAGTTAGGGACGTTCCTATTGTGCCGGCAGAAAAGGAACGTCCCCAAGTGCCAGATTGGCCGCGTAACTAAAGAGCCTCGAGCGCGTTGGCGATGCGCTTCATGGCAGCATCGGCGGATGCTTGGTCGGGCGCCTCGGCCAGCACGCGGATAACCGACTCGGTTCCGCTCTTGCGCACGAGCACGCGGCCCTCGCCTGCCAGCGCAGCCTCGGCCTCGGCGATGGCGGCTTGCACGCCCATGTTGCCCAGCGCGGCGTCTTTATCCGCCACGCGTACGGCAACCTGAGCCTGCGGCAGTAGCTTGCACGGAGCCGTGAGCTGCGAGAGCGTCTCGCGCTCGGCACGAATCACTTCCATCACGCGCAGCGAGGTCATAATGCCGTCGCCCGTGCGCTCGATATCGCCAAAGATCGTATGGCCCGTCTGCTCGCCGCCCAGGCTGTAGCCGCCCTCGCGCATCTTGGCATACACATGACGGTCGCCCACGCCGCTGGTCACGGCACTTAGACCGGCAAGCTCCAGCGACTTGACCAGGCCAAAGTTGCTGGCGATCGTCGGCACCACGGTACCGCCCGAAAGGCGACCGTGCTTGTTCAGGTACACGCCGCACACGTACAGGATCTGGTCGCCGTCGACCACGCGGCCGCGCTCGTCCACGGCCAGGCAGCGGTCGGCATCGCCGTCGTAGGCAAAGCCCACGTCCAGACCCTGCTCCACCACGTGGCGCTGCAGGCGCTCCATATGCGTGGAGCCGCAGTCGACATTGATGTTAAAGCCGTCGGGCGCGGCGTTGATCACGCGCACGTCGGCACCGAGCGCGTCAAACACCGGCTTGGCCACCGAGGAAGCCGAGCCGTTGGCGCAGTCGATACCGATCTTGACGCCCTGCAGCGAAAAGTTCGCACTTGCAATGAGCGAAGCAATGTAGCGGTTGCGACCCTGCATGTAGTCCACCGTGGCGCCGATGTGGTTACCCGTGGCCAGCGGCACCTCGCTCTTGCCATCGATATAGTCCTCGATGAGCTCCAGTACGTCCTCGTCCATCTTAAAGCCGTCGCTGTTGACGAGCTTAATGCCGTTATCGCAAAACGGGTTGTGGCTCGCGCTGATCATGATGCCGCAATCGAAGCAGCCTTCCACGGTCTGATGCGCTACGCCCGGCGTGGGGATCACGTGCAGCATATAGGCGTCCGCACCGCTCGCGACCAGGCCGCTCACCAGCGCCGCCTCGAACATGTAGCTCGAACGACGCGTGTCCTTGCCCACGATCACGCGTGCCTTGCGCTCGCGGTTGGCACCGTAATACCAGCCCACAAAACGGCCAATCTTATAAGCGTGCTCTACCGTCAGCCCAACGTTGGCCTCACCGCGAAAGCCGTCGGTGCCAAAGTACTTCATGCGCTCTCCTTACAAAATAGGGG
>CAJKEF010000251.1 GCA_905198825.1 uncultured Collinsella sp.
AGTCGATCATGCCGCCGTAGGCCTCGGTGTTCAGGCGCAGCGTCTCGCCTGCGCCGTCAAGCTCAGGCACGGCCTTGACCTTAAACGTCGGCGAATCGCTGTGCGACGCCGTCAGCTGAAAATGATAGTCACCGGCAACGCCGTCCTCGCCCCACGTCGCGGCCAGGTCCTCGCCCACCTTAAAGGCAACAACGCTCGAGGTGTTGCGCTGCGTGTAATAACGCCCGCCCGGCTCGATATCCCATGCCGCGTTCTCGGGCAGGTAGGTAAAGCCCGCCTCGTCGAGCTCGGCCATAATGGTCGCCGCCGTATGGAACATGCTGGGGCATGCCTCGATAAAGTCGATAAGGTCGTTGGCGGCCTCGATATCATCGGCCGTCACATGCGCGCGCTCGGGCGTTTCCTGATCCGTCATGCTCTCCCCTTTCGCTGGGTTGATGGTCCCCTCCAGCATACCCCGCAACGCCAGCGCCGCGCTCTTCATTCCGTGCTTAATTCCGCGCCGCTCACCAAGTTGAGCCATCATGCCCGCGCTCCTTTTGCGACAATTGCGCTAACAGGACGAGAGGAGTCGTCATGAAGCCACGTAACATTGCCATCACCTGCGGTGTCGCGGGAGTCGCCGTCGGCCTTGCCGCTGCCGCCGGCATCGTTTACCGCAAGCAAATCAAGTCCGCCGCGTCGCTCAAACGCTTGACCGGCTACGCGGATGGCCATGACCTGTACGCAATCGACATCACCTACGACTACGATCTCGATCGCATCATCGCCGCTGGCGTGCGCGACGACCAGGCCTACATCGATGCCGTGGCGGCGCAGGTGCTGCCCGGTGTGCCGGCACATGTCCAGGCGCCCCAGTTTGCCTGCAGTGCTTTTGTCGCCGTAGATGCCGAAGGCCGCGTGCGCACCGGTCGCAATTACGACTTTAAGGACGACACCTCGGCGCTGCTGGTGCGCAATCACCCACGCGGCGGCTATGCTTCCATCGGGCTTGCCGCCCTTAACAACCTGGGCGATAACACTCCGCTTGACTCCGTCGCCGGACGCGCCGCGGCGTTGATGGGCCCGTTTGCCCAGCTCGATGGTGTTAACGAATGCGGCGTGTCCATTGCCGTACTCACCCTGGATTCCAAGCCCTGTGACCAGGACACGCAACGCCCCGTCATCAATACCTCGCTCGCCATCCGTCTGGTGCTCGACCGTGCCGCCACCACGCAAGAAGCTGTCGACCTGCTTTCCGCCTACGACATGCACGCCATGGCAGGACGCGATTACCACTTCTTTATCAACGACGCCGCCGGTGACGCGCACGTAGTAGAGTGGGATCCGCGCGATCCGGACCGTGCTTTCAAAGCGACTCCCGTACGCCAGGTTACGAATTTCTACGCCTGCTATGGCGACGAAGTGCTGCCCAACCAAAAGAATGGCGAGCTGGGCCATGGTAAAGAGCGCGCCGTCGCAATCGCCGATGTCCTTGACGCCCATGCCGGTGCCCAGGACGAAACGATTGTCTGGGAAGCCCTACGCGCTGCGGCGCAAGAGCCCAATCCGGAAGACATCACCAGCAATACGCAATGGTCGGTCGTCTTTGACAATACCGAACCCGCCGCCGCTATTACGCTGCGCCGCCACTGGGGCGACGTCGACGCCTTCGCACTGTAAGGAGCCAGGCCCGTCGACCTTACGCCCGCCTGACGTTGTTTACATTTCCATACGCTTGAGCTAACACGTTTTACCCCCGTATCAACAGTGTGCGGGGGTAAACTTATGCGCATGTTATAACTTGCCCGGAAGGATTCATCATGCTTAGGATCGGTCTTCTTACCAGTGGCGGCGACTGCCAGGCACTCAACGCCACCATGCGCGGCATTGTCAAAACGCTTATGACCAACAGCGAAGAGCCTATCGAGATCTATGGTTTTGAGGACGGCTACCAGGGCCTTATCTACAGCAGGTTCCGCGTCATGTCGCCCGCCGATTTTAGCGGCATCCTCACCCGCGGCGGCACCATTCTGGGCACGAGCCGTACGCCGTTCAAGCGCCTGGACACTCCCGAGGCCGACGGCGTCGAGAAGGTGCCGGCGATGGTCCACACCTATCATAAACTGCAGCTCGACTGCCTGTTTATGCTGGGCGGCAACGGCTCCACCAAGACCGCCAACCGCCTGCGCGAAGAGGGCCTCAACGTTATCGCCCTGCCCAAGACCATCGATAACGACACCTGGGGCACCGAGTTGACGTTTGGCTTTACGAGCGCCATCGACGTCGCTACCAAGTGCATCGACGACATCCACACCACCGCCTCGAGTCACGGCCGCGTGTTCGTTATCGAGATCATGGGTCACAAGGTTGGTTGGATCCCGCTGTACGCCGGCGTCGCAGGCGGCGCGGACGTCATCCTGATTCCCGAAATCCCCTACGACATGGATAACGTCATCAAAACCATCGAGCATCGCATGGAGACCGGCAGCCGCTTTACTATCGTGGCCGTCGCCGAGGGCGCTATCTCCAAGGAGGACGCGGCGCTGCCCAAGAAGGAGTACAAGAAGAAGCTCGCCGAGCGCACGAGCCCGTCAATCGTGTACGACATCGCCAAGGAGATCGAGGCCAAGACCGGTCGCGAGACCCGCGTCGCCATCCCCGGCCACACGCAGCGCGGCGGCCAGCCCGACGCCCAGGACCGCATCTTTGCGACCCAGTGCGGCGTCGAGGCAGCGCTCGGCTGCCTGCGCGGCGAGTTTGGCTACATGATTGCCCTGCGCGACGGCAAAATGTGCCACATGCCGCTCGAGGATGTCGCCGGCAAGCTCAAGTTTGTCGACCCCCAGAGTGATCTGGTGCGCGAGGCCAAGGCGCTGGGCATCAGCTTCGGCGACGAATAGCCTCGGCTGGAACCGCCCCCATTGGAGCCCCCAGGTCTTACCTCCCAAATCGTCCTCGGACATGTCAGGATCCCGCCGTGCGCTTCGCGCGGCGGGG
>CAJKEF010000252.1 GCA_905198825.1 uncultured Collinsella sp.
ATGTTGAGGCCGATGCAGATGAGGCTTGCGGCAAAACCCGCGTTGGTGCGGCAGGAGGTATCGACCGGCTCGCTTTCGCTGCCGGGAACAAGCGTATGTACCAGCCGATTTACAAATAGCATAGCGGTCGTCCTCACAATCATGTTTAAGGGGATAGTGTAGCTCGCGCAGGGGCGCCGTGCGCCGATGCTCAGAAAATGCAGCAATAGTCTGCCGGTGCTAACGAGCGAGCCTTCTCGTCTGCCTGGGTGGTCCATTTTGGGCCACATGGGTATGGGCATGTGCCTGCCTGCCCGACATACTTAATGTTGACAGCCCCTGTGCAAAGGAGGACGTTTCTATGGACGAGATGTTTGCCATTAAATGCCAAAACTGCGGCGGCCCTATGTACTCACACCAGGCTAAACGCAGCTTTGAGTGCGCCTATTGCGGCACGGTCATCCCGTGGCAGGCCGATGCGGGGGAGCCCAAGAGCGCCCTGGGCATTCGCCATACGCCGTTGACGGTTGTCGATGGCCTGCTCAAGCTCACCCATGTGTCGCAGCTCGAGCGCCCGGAGGACCCGGACTGGTATTTCTTTAATTCGTACTGGCGCAATCAGTCGGTTCTGGAGCATCTACTGTGGGAGGACCGCGGCACGGCGCAGGAGTTCCAAGAGGCCACGCATGTGAGCATTCCTTGCCCCTTCTGCGGTGCGTCCTTTGAGGGGTCATCGACCCAGCGCGTGTTTGAGTGTCCGTCCTGCGGCAATAAGATCGGCGTTGCCGACCTGCTTAAACCCGGCACCTTCAGCAAGCGCCTGACCATGGGTGTTGGTGCGGAGTATGTACCTGAGCAGGGTATTCCCTGCGAAATCTCGCCGCAGCAGGCACGTGCCAACGCGCTGCAGCTGGTGCGCCAGTATCCGGATGCCTTTGCCGGGCACGACGCGGAAGACGCGATCCAAAACGACATGATGCTCTTCTATTTCCCCATGGCGCTGGCGGACCTGCGCATGATGGCGAGCTTCCCGGGCAAGGGCCTGAGCAAGGAAACCCTGGTGTACTACGAGGTGCTCGACTGGGCATACCCCAGGGCAAACTACCTGGACGTTCGCCTCATGGGCATTTTGGAGCCGTGGGACTTTGCCAAGGTCGGTCCGTTCGATCCCGCCATGCAGGAAGGCGACTTCCGCGTCGTCTCCGTCGATGCATCTACCAAGGACCAGGTGGTCATTGATAAGTTGGCGCTCGACGTTGCGGGCAACGATGCCGAGGCCGTACTGGGGCTCAATAAAAAGAGCATCCGAACCTGGGCGCGCAAGGCCCGCAAGCATAAGGATGGCCTGGTGATGGTGCCGGTCTACTTTGTCGATCGTCCGGCGACGGACAGCCGCGATGGCGAGCAGGTGCGCATTGCCGTAAACGGACAGACGGGCCGCGCGGCCGCGGTGGTGTTTAGTGACAAGCGCGAAACGCACGTCGTGGCGCCGCTCAATCCGAGCCTGCATCTGTCCGGTGAGAGCACCGTGCATGCCACGCCTATCAAGGTCAAATATATTAAATCTCCGTTCCTATACCAGATCGTGCGCCGTGGAGGCGGCGAGCAACCGCGCCAGGTTGCAGCCGCCGTCGAGGGTTCCTATCGAGAAGAAAAGCCCAAACGCAAGGGCTTGCTCGCTGCGATCTTTGGGAAGTAGGGAAGCGCAGCATGAGACGGCTCGCAGGCATGCGGGCTGCCGTCCGGTAGTTTGGCAGGGGGTAGATGTAAATAAACGGTGGAGCGGCTGCAAAAGAGCCGCCTCGCTGGGCAAAATCAGGTTGTGCCGCGGAACCCGCTCCTCAGTTAGTCACACTTCGGAAGCGCGGGCAACGCAGACGCAAGTGTCTTAAGGGCCGGCTGCAACCGGCCCTTTTCTGTGGCAGCCAATGGGCCCACATCAAACGAAGGTCGCGTTTTTGCCTGTCAGGTCACGCTCGCCAGCCACGGCTAGAATGTCGTTGCCGGCGTCCATGACCAGTATTGTTTCGTAGCGTGCGTCGCAACCGCGGGTGCGCCTGCGACGGCTGCGGTGGTTTCGGTCGCAACGTGCTGCTATCCTTGCACTTCGCCATTAGTCGCTTCGTTGATGGCGCGGTACTCGGCACTCAGCTCGCGCGCCAGCTCTTCCTTGCTTGGAAGATACGGCAGGTATTTGGCGGCAAACACTTGGTCGTTGTCTTCGGGCAGCGTGTACTCGACGATCGAATCGCTTTTGTCCGCGCAGAGCACGATGCCTATGGGCGGATTGTCGCCTTCGTTCATGAGCTCACGCGTGTAGTAGTTCACATACATTTGCATCTGGCCCAGGTCCTGATGCGTAAGGTCATCGGTCTTAAGGTCGATGAGCACGAAGCAGCGCATCAGATAGTTGTAAAAAACAAGGTCAATATAGAAATGGC
Source organism: uncultured Collinsella sp. (assembly GCA_905198825.1). Lineage (GTDB taxonomy): Bacteria > Actinomycetota > Coriobacteriia > Coriobacteriales > Coriobacteriaceae > Collinsella. The sequence continues at coordinate 2,421 of CAJKEF010000252.1, forward strand.
GCCCATCAAAGGTGATGCGCTTTTGGCGCGCCTCGAAAGCGAAGCCACGGCCAAGCTCCAGCAGGAACTTCTGAAGATGTGTGATGAGCGCCTGCTCTAGATCGCTCTCGCGAAACGCAGTATCGTCCGAGAAACCTAAAAACTCCAGTACATATGGATCGCGGATGATATCCTCGGGGCGACGAGCTGGGGCGCTCTTTTGGATTTCTTGGGTGACAGCCTCCTTGTCTTTGCTGGCAAGTAGGCGCTCGCGGAACATGGTGTTGATCTGGCGTTCGAGCTGGCGCGTGCTCCAGCGAGAGTCGGCGCATTCGTTCATGTACCAGGTGCGAGCATCAGGGTCGGGAATGCGCATCAACCTGCGGTAATGAGTCCAGCTCAATTCGCTACGCAGTGCGTCGCGAATTGGAAACGCAAGAAAGAACTGACGCATATTGCGAAGGTTTGCGATGCCAAAGCCTCTTCCGAAATCCGCGGTAAGCCTTCTGGAGAGGCCCGCAATCAATGCCTCTCCA
>CAJKEF010000253.1 GCA_905198825.1 uncultured Collinsella sp.
TGGTGCCGTCGGCCGGGTTGCGCGTAAAAGCGACGCCGGTCGCAGAGGTCTCCCCCTTGTTGCCAAAGGCCATGGCCTGCACGTTGACGGCGGTGCCGAGCTCGTCAGAAATGCCATGCTGCTTGCGGTAGATGCAGGCGCGCTCGTTCATCCAGCTGCCAAAGACGGCCTGGATGGCAAGGCGCAGCTGGAGCTCCGGATCGTGCGGGAAGACGGGCTTGCCGTCGGCGACCTCGAGCTCGGGATACAGGGCGGCCTCGACGTTATCAGAGAAGATGCCCTTGAAGGTCTCGACAAGCTCCTGAAGGTCCTCGGCCGAAAGCTCGGAATCGACGCGAACACCGGCGACCAGGCGGGCCTGGGTCAGGGCGTTCTCGAACAGGTCGGCATCAACACCCATAACGACGTTGGAGAACATCTGGATAAAGCGGCGGTAGCTATCCCAGGCAAAACGCGGGTTTTGCGTCTGGGCGATGAGCCCCTGAACGGAGTCGTCGTTGAGGCCCAAGTTGAGGACCGTGTCCATCATACCGGGCATGGAAAATGGAGCGCCCGAGCGAACCGACACGAGCAGCGGATCATTGTCGTCACCGAGCTTCTTGCCACAGCGGGCCTCGAGGTCGGCCTCGGCGGCAACGATCTCATCGAGTGCGCCTTCGGGCCAGACGTTGCCGGCGCCGGAGTACTCGACACAGGTCTGGCAGGTAATGGTAAAGCCACCGGGAACCGGCAGGCCGATGCGGCTCATCTCGGCAAGGTTTGCGCCCTTGCCGCCAAGCACAAAGTTCATGGACTTGTCGCCCTCAGTGACACAGGTGCCCTGGGCGTCGGTTCCAAAACGGTAAACCCTCTTGCAATCGCTCACGATACTTCCCCTTTCATGCGCTCTCGCGCACGACCGTGGTGACGAATCGACCCGCCGGATGCGGGCCGTGAGGGAACTATACGGCGGGATTTGAACGGGCTTAAGCAGAGGATACGCGGTTTGGTAAACGTGCTAAAACTAGCGGTAAACGGTAGGTAAAGGTGGTTACCTTATGAAGATACCACTGCAAGAAAATTGCAGGTCAAATGCAAGTTCTTTGCTAAATCGCTTTACCAATATCGTGCATTATTTTTAGGTAGTCTATTTAGGACGGGGCATTTTAGCTACCCCAATGAGCTAGCTTTGCTGGGCTTGGTGGGCGGCGCGGAGGGCACGGGCTTCTTGGATTTCCTCCAAGTGACTGATGATCTCGGAGGCGCTCTCCTCAATCGCTTTGCCATCGGTACGCACCACAAAGCAGCCCAGACGCTTCATGAGGGCACGGGCTTCCTCGAGCTCGCTGCGTACGCTCTCGGGCTCGGCATAGGAGCCGGCAACGGCACGGGCGTAGTCATCGCCCAAGCGGCTATCGCGAATTTCGGAAATCACATCGACGGTCGAAATCAGGCCGAACAGGCGCATCGGGTCGACCTCGTAAATCGACTTCGGCGGCTCCATGCCGTGGGCCAACGGAACATTGGCAACCTTGTAACCTTGATAGGCCAAATACATCGACAGCGGCGTCTTGGACGTGCGCGATACGCCCAGCAGCACGATATCGGCACTCGACAGATCGTCGCAACCGCGCCCATCATCGTGCTCAACGAAATACTCCATGGCCTCGATACGATGGAAATAACGGTCATCGGTCCTGTGAATCACGCCCGCGACGCCCTTGGGCGACACACCGATAAGCGACGACAGCACGGCAAGCGTCGGGCCGATCAGGTCGACCGAGCGAATATGCAGCATACCCAGGTAATCGAGCACACGGGCGCGAAGCGCCGGATCGACAATGGTGTGGAACACGGCAATATCGCGATGGTCCGCATCAACGCGCGGGCCCACAAACGACTTGACCTGCTCCACCGAGTTCACCTTGGGCAGGCGCAACAAACGAAAAGCCCCTTCATCAAATTGCCCGGACGCCGCAAGCACCACCTCACAAGCGGTATCACCGAGCGAGTCGGAGATAACGATAACGGTGGGACGAGCGGTGACCGGGCAATCCATGCGGGGCTCCTTTTGCGCTCATGCGCAGGCTGGCTTACTTTTTGCGGGCAAGCTCACCGATGTTGGCGATGCCGGAGAAAACGGCCTCGAAGCGGTTGAGCAGCTTAAGGCGATTATCGCGGAGCTGCTCGTCCTTGTCCATGACCATAACCTCGTCGAAGAAGCGGTCGATGGGGGCACGCAGGGCGGCAAGGGCGGCAAATGCGGCCGGGTAATCCTCGGCAGCAAGGGCGTCATCGACAGCGGTCTGAGCAGCCTCGGAGGCGTCGGCGAGCGCGAGCTCGACCTCGCCCATCAGGCTGCGGTCGTACTCCGCACCCAGCTCGGGCTTGGAGATGTGAGCGGCACGGGCATAGGCGGTAGCCAGGTTGTCGAAGGTCTCGGCATCGTTCTTGCGAGCCTCGTCGAGCGCGGCGCAGCGGGCGAAGAAGACGGACGGGGCGATGATGTGCACCGCGGAGACGGCGGCAACGGTATCGGCCGGGATCTTCTCGTCGCGGGCCATGCTCACCAGGCGGCCATGGAAGAAGTCACGGACCTGCTGGGCGACCTCGGCGGCGTCGAACTCAATGTCTTGCTCGCTATAGAGCTCAAGGGCGAAGTCGATGAGCGACGTGGGGTCAATCGGCAGGCGATCGCGCAGGATGTTGATGATGCCGATGGCGGCGCGACGCAGCGCGTACGGGTCGGAGGAGCCGGTCGGGGGCTCGCCGATGGCAAAGATACCGGCAATGGTATCGAGCTTGTCGGCGCAGGCCACGATGCAGCCAGCGGTGCCCTCGGGCAGCTCGTCGCCAGCAAAGCGGGGACGATAGTGGTCGCGAATAGCGTGAGCGACCTCTTCGTTCTCCCCCATCGCGATGGCGTAGTAACCGCCCATCACACCCTGCTGGCTCG
>CAJKEF010000254.1 GCA_905198825.1 uncultured Collinsella sp.
CCGTTGCCGTCTGCCCCAGCACGCCGGCACTGCGAATCAGATAGACCTCGCAGCCCGCGTCCACCTTGCGTTTGCAATGCACGACGATGCGCTCTCCCGCAGCGGCATCCACGGGGCAAGGCACCTGTGGCCAGCGCTTGGGCACATCGGGACGCGCGTCGGCACCCGGGTAAAATCGGATCTCGAGCGTATCGCCCGCCGCCACGGCGGCATCAAGCTCAACCGTCACCTCTTCGTGACCCACCGCCACCAAGTGGCCCACGCGCACGCCCTGGTTGATCGCGCGCTCAAAGCTCATGAGCTCGGCGCCCGAACGGCCCCGCAGATACGCATCGGTAAAGCCGCGGTTGAACGACCTTCCCAGCTCGCGCTCAAGCGTCGGCACCGCATCGGCATCCCATGTGCCGTCGCGCAGCATATTGAGCGCCCGACGCCACACCCTTACCACGTTAAAGACGTAGTCGGGATTCTTCATGCGGCCCTCGATCTTGAGCGATGCCACGCCGGCGGCAACAAGCTCGGGCAGATGCGCGATGCCCAGATAGTCACGCGGACAAAGCAGGCGATCCCCTTCGACAGCGACAACACTCTGCCCCTCCTCGTCCACCAAGTCATAGGACAGACGGCACGGTTGCGTGCAATCACCGCGCATCGCCGACCGTCCGCGCCTCAGGGCCGAAAACTCACACGCACCCGAGTATCCAATGCAAATAGCGCCGTGACAGAACACCTCGATGGGCACGCCAGTAGCGCAAAGCGTCTCAATCTCTGCCACGCTCAGCTCGCGCGCAGTCGTCACGCGCTCAACTCCCAACTCCTTGGCAGCCAACTGCACGGCGCCCTCGCTGTGAGCGCCCGCTTGGGTGGACAGGTGAATCTCGACCCCCGGAATCGCCGCACGAAGCGCACAGGCCAGCCCGGCATCGGCCACAATCAACGCATCGGCACCCAACGCGTGCGCATGCGCCCCCAACGCCACGGCGTCGGCAAGCTCATCATCGAACACGAACACGTTGAGCGTCACGTACACACGCACGCCATGGGCATGGGCCACGGCACAACCGCGCGCGAACTCATCATCGCTAAAGCCATGCGCGCTCACTCGAGCGTTGAATCCGTCCAGCCCCGCATAGATGGCATCGGCACCAGCCGCAATCGCCGCGAGCATCTGGTCGAGCCCGCCAGCAGGCGCCAGCAGTTCGGGCAGCGCCACTCCAGCCGCCGCCAACTCGCTTTCGCATTGTCCGCTCGGTTCTATCGGCCGAATCGCCATCAGTAAACTCCTTGCCAAGGTGTGCTTTCACTCTGAAAATTGCTGCCAACCAGCATACACGAGGCCCCGCGTGCCTCGTTTGGTTTATCGTGTAATAACTTATGTCCATCCTGCCCCGACGGCACATCCACCGTCCGGCACGACATACCTGGAGGTCAATATATGGGTCCTCGCCAACGACAGGGGCGCGGTCGCTCTAAGACGCATGCCCTTCCCATGATCTTGCTCTCGTTTTTGGGCTTTCTGCTTATCGCGGGCGTAGCGTTTGGCATCGGCATGATCGGCAATGTCAACCGCTGGCTGTCCGATCTGCCCGACTATACCGACGCCAACGCCTATCTGGTGAGTGAACCCACCGAGATCGTCGATTGCAACGGCAACAAGATCGCGAGCTTCTACACGCAAAACCGCAAGTCCATCACCAAGGACCAAGTGTCCCCGTACGTGCTGCAGGGCACCGTCGACGTTGAGGACGAGCGTTTCTACGAGCACGGCGGCATCGACCTCTGGGGCATTGCACGCGCATCGGTGGCAACCCTCACCGGCGGCCACGAGGGCGCATCGACCATCACCCAGCAGCTGGTTCGCAACACCATCTTGCAGGAGGAACAATTCGACTCGACCATCGAGCGTAAGGTGCGCGAGGCCTACATCGCCGTCAAGATGGAGGACATGTACTCCAAAGACGAGATCCTCATGATGTACCTCAACACCATCTACTACGGCCACGGCGCCTACGGTATTGAGGCCGCCGCCGAGACCTATCTGTCCAAGAGCGCCGCCGACCTCACCCTGAGCGAAGCCGCGCTGTTGATCGGCCTTCCCAACTCGCCCTCGCAGTACGACCCCACGGTCAACCCCGACCTGGCGCTGTCCCGTCGCAACAAGGTCCTCGACAACATGTTGCGCCTGGGCCACATCACGCAGGAGGAGCACGATGCCGCACAGGCCGAGCCCATCACCCTCAACGTGACCGAGATTTCGGGCAGCGGCGTCGACGTATACTCGCAGCCCTACTTTGTCGCCTATGTTAAGCAGCTGCTGGAGCAGGAGTTCTCGACCGACGTGCTCTTTAAGGGCGGCCTGACCGTCAAGACCACCATCGACCCCACGATGCAGCAGGTGGCAGAGAATGCCGTCCGCGAGCAGCTCGACACACTCTCACTCGACGGCCTGGACATGGGCATGGTCGTCGTCGACCCCAAGACCGGCTACATCAAGTGCATGGTGGGCGGCTACGACTACAACGCCGACGAGAACCACGTAAACCATGCCACGGCCAAGCGTCCCGTCGGCTCCACCTTTAAGGCCTTTACGCTGGCAACTGCCATCCAAAACGGCATGAACCCCAACGTCACCCTCAACTGCAACTCGCCGCTCAAGGCCAAGGGCACCACGACCGAGGTCCAAAACTACGCCAACCATAGCTATGGCAACATCACGCTTAAGCAGGCAACGGCATACTCCTCCAACACCGGCTACATCCAGGTGGCGGAAGCCGTCGGCAACAGCAAGATCATCTCACTCGTCAAAAAGCTCGGCATCGATCCCGCCAAGGACAACATCGAGGACGTTCCCGTCATGACTCTCGGCACCGGCTCCATCTCGCCGCTCGAGATGGCCGCGGCCTATGCCGCGTTTGCCAACGGCGGTT
>CAJKEF010000255.1 GCA_905198825.1 uncultured Collinsella sp.
AGCTTCTTGCGCAGGCTTTCGAACGCATCCTCGTAGCGCAGATAATCGAGCGCGGCATCGTCGTCGTAGAGCCAGCCGGCCATGCACGAGCACGCGAGCGCCACGCCGTCGGCGATCCCGAAGTTCTGCTCGCGCATCACGAACTCGGCATGCGAGAGAGCAGCCGCCACCACGTCGTGGTCGAGCGCGCCGTCCGCAAGCTCTGTAAGCACACGAGAAAGCGCAGGTCGCAGGCGCTCGGCGGCGCCTTCCTCAAGGCCTTTTGCCTGCACGACGGCAAAAGGCTGCAACATGGCGTCGGCCATGTAGGCGACGATGTCGCAGGCGAGGTTCTCGTCGAGCAGCGCGCGCTTCGCAGGCGCTTCGTTCGAGCCGAAGATCGCGTCGAGCAGGATGTCCATTGCGATCATGCGCTCTCTGTCCGCAGCGGTTCCCGCCACGAAGCCGACCGCACAGCAGGCGTTCTCAGGTGCCGTCTTCATGGGCGTCTTGTTCCCGAACGACATGACGGGCGCCTGCAGCTCAAGCGGGTTCGGCGCACCATCGGCGCCTGCCTCGGCGGCATCGGGCGCGAGATAGCGCTCATCGAGGAAAGCGAGGAACCTCTCGATATCCATGTTCCCGTAGAGCACGATCTTCGCGTTGGCCAGGTTGTAGTGACGGCGGTGGGTGTCGAGGAACTCCTCGTAGGAAAGTGTCGGGATGGCGGAGGGCTTGCCGCCCGACTCGAAGCGGTACGCCGTGTCGGGGAACAGCGCCGCCGAAAGCTCGTCGTAGAGAATCGACTCGGGGTCGGAGAGCGCGCCTTTCATCTCGTTATACACCACGCCGTTGTAGGCGAGCTTGCCCGAGCCCTCCTCGCCGGCGAGTTCCACATGCCAGCCTTCCTGCTCGAAGATCGCGCGCTTGTGGAAGATGGCGGGGTGCAGCACGGCGTCGAGGTAGACGTCCATGAGATTCAAAAGATCCTGCTCATTGGTACTCGCCACGGGGTAGATCGTCTTGTCGGGGTAGGTCATGGCGTTGAGGAACGTCTGCATGGAGCTCTTGATCAGGTCCACGAACGGCTCCTTGACGGGGAACTTGGCCGATCCGCACAGCACCGAGTGCTCAAGAATATGGAACACGCCGGTGGAATCGGCCGGCGGCGTCTTAAAGCCAATGGCAAAGGCCTTGTTCTCGTCGTCGCACGCCAGGTACAGCAGGCGAGCGCCCGAGGCGGTGTGGCGCAGCACGTAGGCGTCCGAGTCGAGCTCGGGCACGGTCTCGCAGCGCTCGACGGCAAAGCCGTGGCAGGTAGTGCCGGGCACCAGCAGTGCGGCGGCAGCGGCGCGCGGGTCGGTTGAGGTGGTGGGCATATGCAGTCTCCTTTGACGCCCCAGCGGGGGCGAATCGAGTCGAATCCTCGAGAGTATACCCATATGGGGCCCTCGGCCAATCTGCCGCACGAGCGTGGATTTTCGGACGGAAACAGCTCCAAAACGCCCAAAAACCGTCCGGAAATCCACTCTCGATTCCTGACCGTCCATCACTCATGCATTTTTCATTTCTCACTCATCTCTAATATGAGAGATAACAGAAAGACGAGAGATAAATATGAGAGATAACTGAGCAGTAAAGAGACAAGCAATCATGGTATTGTCTCAATACTGATTGTTCTACCAGCAAAAACATGTTTAAATGAAACAAATGGCAGATATCTTTTCTTTCATCTCTCACTTATCTCTAATATGAGAGATAGCAGAAAGATAAGAGATAATTACGAGAGATAACTGAGAGACGAAGGAAATCTATTCGCGGCATTTTTCGCAGAACCGAGCGAAAGGACGTGCAGGTGAACGAAAACGAACTGGCCGGTTTGCTCGAGTCTTTAAGGCGCATGGGCTCGGACGATCTTAACGTCGAAGTGAAGGAGAGCGCCACGACGCTTTCCCGCGACGTATGGGAAACGGTCAGCGCTTTCGCAAACACCGCCGGCGGCATCATCGTACTCGGAGTGAGCGAGCGCGCGGGTTTTGTCCCAGTTGCAAACTTTGAGACCGAGAAAGTGCTCAACCAATTCGTGGCGGGCATGGGCGATGCGGGCGGTCGCGGAAAGCTGGCCAATCCGCCCAAATACGCGATCGAGCGAGTGGAGCTTCAGGGCGTCATCGTTCTCGTCATTACGATTGAGGAGCTCGACCCGTCGAGCAAGCCTTGCTATGTCATAGAGCGGGGCGCTCAAGGTGGCAGCTATAAACGCATCGATGACAAAGATGTCCCGCTTTCGTCGACCGAGGTTTTGGCACTGCCGTCATATGAGCGGACGAGTCCTAGCGATCGCGATGCGGTGCCCGGCACGAGTGTGGGCGATCTCGACGAGTCGCTGGTCGACCGCACGATAGAGCGTGCCTATTCGTTGACGCCTCGAGCGATGCGCGGTGCGGCGGACAAGAAGACAAAGATGGAGCGTCTGAATTTCCTCGACTTCCGGGGCAATGTTACCAAGGCCGGCCTCCTTGCCGCGGGCGTTTACCCTCAGCAGTTCTATCCCAAGCTCTTCATTGACGTGGCTGTCCATGCGGGAACTCAGAAGGGCATGGCGGGGTCGCTGAGGTTCATGGACCGCACAATCTGTGAGGGAACGTTGGGCGAGATGATCTCGGATGCCGTCGCAGCCGCCGCCAAGAATTTGCGGCGAACCTCGACCGTCCAAGGCGTCTCGCGTGTCGACTCGCTTGAGATTCCCGAGGAGGTTCTGCGCGAGGCAATCGCCAACGCCGTAATCCATCGAGAATACGGGGATCGGTTCTGTGGACAATCGATTGCCGTCGACGTCTTTGACGATCGTGTCGAGGTGACGAATCCTGGCGGCCTTTACGGGGGAAAGACTCGCGAGAACTTGTTTGACGGCAGCTCCCGATGCCGTAACGCGACGC
>CAJKEF010000256.1 GCA_905198825.1 uncultured Collinsella sp.
TGACGGGCCATGGCGATTCGACCACGATGGCGCGCGAACTTATGCAGAACCCGTTTATGCAGATGTAGGCTCGAAGCCGTCTTTCGAACCACGAAGACCAATCAATCGTCAAGCTATTTTCCCCAGTGGGTCGATTCTGTGGGGCAAACGGTCAAAATTTGTCCAATCGGATGGTATTCGTGAACAAACGAACGTTTATGCTCGGGTATGTCGTGGTAAAATCTCAGGCGTTATCGGAGCAACCTTACAGGAGGTTTCTTTTATGCTCGTCAACGCAGCAGACATGCTCAAGAAGGCCGAGGCCGGCAAGTACGCTCTCGGTGCCTTCAACACCAACATCCTCGAGTGGACCCTGGCTATTCTCCAGGCCGCCGAGGAGGCCAAGTCTCCGCTGATCCTTCAGTGCACCGCTGGTGCCGCTAAGTGGATGGGCGGTTTCAAGGTCTGCGCCGACATGGTCAAGGCTGCCGTCGAGGCCACGGGCGTTACCGTTCCCGTCGCCCTTCACCTCGATCACGGTTCTTACGAGGACTGCTTCAAGTGCATCGAGGCCGGCTTCACGTCCATCATGTATGACGGCTCTCACGAGGAGACCTTCCAGCTTAACCTCGACCGCACCAAGGAGCTCGTTGAGCTTGCCCACTCCAAGGGCATGTCCATCGAGGCCGAGGTCGGCGGCATCGGCGGCACCGAGGACGGCGTGACCTCCAACGGCGAGCTCGCTGACCCCGCTGAGTGCAAGCAGATTGCTGACCTGGGCGTCGACTTCCTCGCCTGCGGTATCGGCAACATCCACGGCGTGTATCCCGCCGACTGGGCTGGCCTTTCCTTCGAGCGTCTGGGCGAGATCAAGGCTCAGACCGGCGACCTGCCCCTCGTTCTGCACGGTGGCACCGGCATCCCCGAGGATCAGATCAAGAAGGCCATCTCCCTGGGTATCTCCAAGATCAACGTCAACACCGACCTGCAGCTCGTCTTCGCCAAGGGCGTTCGCGAGTACATCGAGGCTGGCAAGGATCAGCAGGGCAAGGGCTTCGACCCCCGCAAGCTCCTCAAGCCTGGTCGCGACAACATCGTTGCCCGCACCAAGGAGCTCATGGAGGAGTTTGGCTCCGTCAACAAGGCGTAAGTAGCGGTTTAACTTTCCCGTCGGAGGCCCCGTTCACCCTACGCTTTTCCCTTGCGCTCACCTGGCTTTGCCAGAAGTCGCGCAATGGGAAAAGCTTCGGGTGAACGGGGCCTCCTTCGTTAACTCGCTACAGGGTTACTGGGCTGAATTCATTTTTTGACTACCGCTCGGCGGTGTTGATGGCTCCCTTGTTGGGGCTTTCTTTTTTATCTCGCTACAATGGGCTTCAAGAGTTCTAATGACTTGGAGTTTGGTATGGCTGTTATTGATGTGCTGCCTTCGGATGGGAAGGTTATTGACGAGGGTCCTGTTGGTTGCTCTGTTGATGTTTGCAATGATGACTTCCGTTTTCTAGATGTTGGCTTGCCACCCGAGATTCTGCGTTTAAAGGACGCGGGGTATCTTTCGCAGGCTATTGAGGCTTGCGACCGCCTACTTGCCCAAAATCCCGATCCCTCGCTTGCTGCCTGCGTTCGTGCCGAGCGGTATCGCATGCTTGAGACGCCACTTCATTTTTCGGTGTCGCGCGATCGAGCTATTGCGATGATTCGCGAGGAGTGGCCTGGGTTTACCGAGGAGCAGTTTGACGATCTGATTGACCGTAAGCGTATTGACTGGCGCTTTATCGATGGCGAGCTGTTCGTTCTCGACAACTTCCTCGATTCGCTTCGCGTATATCCCAAAGAGGTCCCCGGCATGCGGCCCGATCCTACGGACGGAATTGCACTGCGCAACGAGATGCTCAAGGAGATGGAGTCGCAAAACGGATTGGCTCGCGTCATTACGCTTAAAGCATCTGTGTCTGTCCCCGGCGCTCTAGAGGGGGAGACCGTTCGCGCTTGGCTTCCCGTCGCGGCTGCCTGCCGTCAGCAGTCTCGGGTCGAGATTCTCGACATGACGCCGGAAGGTGCTGTTGCTCCCGCGAACGCTTCGGCACGTACCGCCTCGTGGTCTTCTTCGAGTGAACGCTCATTCTCGGTGACCTATCGTTATCACATCGATGCTGCCTATTGTGATGTCTACGGTGGCACACTTCCGGTTCATCCGCGTATGGACGCGCCTCTGCCCGAGGATATTTCCGAGGACCGTCCGCACATTGCATTTACGCCGTATCTGCAGCAGCTGACGGCCGGTGTTGTTGACGGACTCGAGGATCCGCTCGATCGCGCCCGTGCTATCTATGATTATCTGACGCAGTATGTCGACTATCGCTATCAACCGCCGTACTTGCTTTTGGGATCTATTGCCGATGACTGCGCGCATTCGCTCCGCGGCGATTGCGGCGTTATGGCGCTCACGTTTATCACCATGTGCCGTATCGCGGGCGTGCCTGCCCGTTGGCAGAGCGGCCTGTACGTTGCGCCCGATTCGGTGGGGTCGCACGACTGGGCAGAGTTCTATACGCCGCAGACCGGTTGGCTCAACGCCGACGTGTCATTTGGATCTTCTGCTCGCAGGATGGGGGAGGAGTGGCGCCGCCGTCACTACTTTGGCAATCTCGACCCGTGGCGTATGGTGGCCAACAACCGATTCCAGGCTGAATTTGTGCCTGCTTTCGATGGTATGCGCGAGGATCCCTATGACAACCAGATGGGCGAGGCCTCGGTTGACGGACGTGGATGTCGTAAGCGGGAGATGTTGCGCAAGGTTGAGCTTATCGAAATGCTCGAAGTTCCATTTTCGGACTAATCAACAGAAAGCTGTGATAAACTAACTCACGCATTACGTGCCCGAGTGGCGGAATTGGCAGACGCAGTGGACTCAAAATCCACCGTTGGCA
>CAJKEF010000257.1 GCA_905198825.1 uncultured Collinsella sp.
GAGATGAGCTCGTAATCGCCCGGCTGGGAGTTGTCGAACACCAAACGGTCGCCATCGAGCTGCGGCATGTCCAGGCTGTTGGTCGGCAGGATGCGGCGCAGCACGTCGTAGGTCAGATCGGTCTCGACGTCGAAGGTCGGCGCCGTCACCTTGCCGCGGCTCACGCCGGCATCCATCGCCAGAATGACCAACTCGCGCGCTCGCGTCATGGCGACATAGAGCAGACGAGCCCGCTCCTCGAGCGAAAGCTGCAGGTCGTCGTTGCGCAGGCGAACGAATGCCTCGGCGGGAGAACCCGTCGCGCAGACATCCTCCATGAGCTCCAGCGGCAACCACAGCGACGTGCCCTTGCCCTTAAACGCATGCTCAAACTGCTTTTTGACGTCATCGCCCTTCACGAAGGTCCCGTCGGCGAGCTTAACGCCATCAAAACGAGCCGGCAGTGCCACGACTTGCGCCCCACCGTCGACGCGACCCATCTGTGCCGCACCGGACGATTTGCGCACGCCAAAACACTCGGCAACCGCTACGACCGGATACTCCAGACCCTTGGACGCATGCACGGTCATGATGCGCACCGCGCCGTCACCTTCCTCGTTGAGGGCGCCCGGGGCCTCCTTGCCCGCCAAGAAGCGGTCGAAGGCCAGCGCGATGGAACGCGGCGAGTTGCCGAGCTCGGCCTCTGCCTCGGCCACGGCGTCGAGCGCCTTGAGCACGTTGGCGGCGATGGCCTTGCCCTCGGGGCCGCGCTGCGCCAGACGCACGAACCAGCCGGAGGCGTTGACCACGTCGCGCGCGATGGCGGCGAACGAATCACGCCCCACGCGACGCAGTGCGTAGCGCAGCACCTCGCGGGCACGCGTCACGAGCGGCAAGTCTTGCAAACCCGGCACGTCGAAATCGCTCATGATGCCCATGTCGATATTCCGGCGCGAGGTCTCCCCTGTCTCGTTATCGAGCTTGGTCGCCAGCGCCAGGAACTCCTGGGCGCCGAGCGCAAACATCGGCGAGGCCAGCAGTGGCATGAGACCCTGCGCCGTATCGGCCGGATTGGCAAGCGCGCACACCAGGGCACGCACCGTTTGGACCTCGGCAGCCTGGGCAAAGACCGAACCTCCCGCGATAACGCAGTCGAGTCCCTGGTCGCGGAAAGCCTGCGCGTAGATGTCGGCATTAGTCATACGGCCCAGCAACAACGCCATGCTGCCCTGGGGCTGGCCCGCTTTAACGAGCGCTTGGAACCGCTCCGCAATCGCACGGGCTTTCGCCTGCGTTCGTTCCTGGGTGCTGCCGCCGGCAACGAGCAGCGCCTGGCGGCGCGAAGCCTTTGCCTTGAGCTTGTCCTCGCGATCGTCACTCGGCTCAAGATCCAAGAACCCCTGCATCAAACCACCGGTATCGCCGTCGAAGACGCGTGCTACGTAACGCAGCACCTCGTCATGGCTGCGGAAGTTGCGCACGAGTTTAACGAGCTCGCCAGCAGGGGCGTCGGCCACGGCAGTCGCCTCGGGCGCAGCAGAGGAGCCCACCTTGCGCTCCTGGCGACGGAACACCTCGACCTCGGCGCCGCGGAAGCGATAGATCGACTGCTGCGCATCGCCCACGGTGCACAGCGCGCGCTCGCCCGCACCCGTCAGATAGCGAATCAAATCGACCTGCATCTGGTCGGTATCCTGAAACTCATCGATCATGACCATCTTAAAGCGGCCCTCGTAGGCGGCTCGGATGGCGGGATAATCGCGCAGCGCCTCGTACGCCATGCGCAACAAATCGTTATTGTCGAGCGCGGACTGACCTGCCTTGAGCGCGCGGTACTCCGCCTCCACAGCACGGGCAAGCCCCACCAGCGCATCGAGCGCCGGACCGCCGCAGGCAAGCACGATATTGATAAACGCATCGGCGGCCTCGGCCTTGAGCAGCTCAACCTGCTCCTTAGGGAATGCCTTGCTCGCCCGCGGCATGGTGCACGACATCATGAGTCGCGCCGCATCCTCCATGGTTTTGTCACTCGCCTCAAACGCGTCGATGGCGTCGAGTGCCACCTGCGCTTTCTCGGTCGTGGCCTTGCTCGCGCCCAGCGCCGCACGATAGGCATCGGCAAGCGCCGAGGTGTCGGCCTGGCCGCGCGCCACGCACACATCGTCCATGCCACCCGGCAGCTGGCTCGATAGCTCCAGCAGGTCGCGCACCAGGCCTTTGATGGTGGTACCGGCGCCAAACGGCCCGCCCTCTCCCGCCATGGGATACCAGGCGTAGAGGGCCTTAAGCGAAGCGGCGAGCTCGGGCGCGGCATCGGGCGCCGTCGCGCGCCCCAGCACATGCTCGACAGCCTGATCCATAAGCTCATCGGTATCGGTGAGCACCGTGAACTCGGGATCGATGCCCAGCTCCAGCGCGTGCGCGCGCAGGATGCGCGAGCACATGCCGTGGATGGTCGAGATCCAAGCGTCGTCGACCGTCAGGGCCTCCTCGTCCATCCCCTCTTCGATAAGCGCGCGGCGCACGCGGTCGCGAATCTCGGCCGCGGCGTCTTTGGTAAAGGTAATGGCGAGCACCTGGTCCAGATGCTCGACAAACGGACCGGATTCGGGCGAGAGCGCGTAGACGATGCGGCGCGTAAGGGTAAAGGTCTTGCCCGAGCCGGCACCTGCCGAGACAAACAGCGGGCGGTCGAGCGTTTTGACGACTTGCAGCTGTTGCGGCATCAAAGTCGAAAGATCCATGGTCTACACGTCCCTCCTTACAAACGTTCCTTCGTGGTTATACGAGCAGCGCGCATGCGCGGCCTGAGCCGACGTCGGGTCGACGGCGGCAACGTTGCCCGCCTCGAGCTCGTCCATAAAGTCCGGGTAGCTCATGTAGGTGCCCGCCGGCCCGCCGAACAGCGCCCATGCGAGCAGCG
>CAJKEF010000258.1 GCA_905198825.1 uncultured Collinsella sp.
TGGTGTAGATAACCGACTGGGCGGCATCGATCGACGCGAGCGCGGGAATCGGCTTCCCGGCAAGGCGAAACTCACAATCAAAGTCATCTTCGATGAGATATCGACCTGGTCGCTCGGCGGCCCAGCTCAGCAGCGCATAGCGACGCGCAATGCTCGTCACAAGACCGGTGGGATACTGATGGGACGGCATCAGGTGAAGGACATCGGTCCCAGTTTTCTGCAGAGCGCTCAGGTCCACACCGTCATCATCCAACGGGATATGTCGAACTTCGCAACCCATAGCCTGATAGATGCGCGTCAGACGCAAATAGCCCGGATCCTCAACGGCATACACCTTGTCGGCTCCAAGCAACTGAACCAACATGGTATCGAGCAGCTGGGCGCCCGCGCCGATAACAATGTTGTTGGGGTCGACATTCATACCCCTTGTCCCGCGCAGATGGTGAGCAATTGCGCGTCGTAGCCGAACGGTGCCCTGCGCTGGTGCGGGCGAAAAGATCTCGCGTTCGTCTTCGGATGTCAGCGTCGCCCGTAGCGCGCTCTGCCAAAGCCGCGCCGCCTCCAAAGCAGAAGGAGAAAGTGCATCGAACAGCTCAACCTGTCCGTTGACATCATGCGCGCTGGGACCCACAGAAACGGCATCTCTGTCGATGCCCTCCGCAGCCGAAGCCAAAACCGGTGCATCCGGAAGCTCGCAAGCGTAGTAGCCACGACGCGGCATTGAGCAAATATAGCCCTCAGCGAGTAACTGGCTATATGCATTCTCGATGGTAATGACACTGATTCCCAGATGACTGGCAAAGGCGCGCTTAGACGGAAGATGCTCCCCCGCCGCAATACGTCCAGCAACAATATCATCTCGAATTTGCTGGTAAACATACTCATAGAGCGATGCTTCGCCGCGTTTTTCCAAATTGTAGTCAAGCATGAGCATATCACCTGACCTTATTAAGTCATTCAATCTGGTATTAGTCTGACCTTGTCATTATCTCGAAAACTGAGTATTTCGCCATACCCAGCTCCCCGATAGGATGTTCCGTCAAGCAATGCACATGCCAACCAAGGGAGCAACCATGGCAGAACAGACCAGCAAGGCCGATCGCGTCAAACTCAATCGCGAGCTCGCGCAGATGCTCAAGGGCGGCGTCATCATGGACGTCACCACGCCCGAGCAGGCACGCATCGCCGAGGAGGCGGGCGCCTGCGCCGTCATGGCACTCGAGCGCATCCCGGCCGACATCCGCGCCGCAGGCGGCGTCTCGCGCATGAGCGACCCCAAGATGATCAAGGGCATCCAAGAGGCCGTCTCCATCCCCGTCATGGCCAAGTGCCGCATCGGTCACATCGTCGAGGCGCAGGTCCTGCAGGCCATCGAGATCGATTACATCGACGAGTCCGAGGTTCTCTCCCCCGCCGATGACGTCTATCACATCGACAAGACCCAGTTTGACGTGCCGTTTGTCTGCGGCGCCCGCGATCTGGGCGAGGCGCTGCGCCGTGTTGCCGAGGGCGCCACGATGATTCGCACCAAGGGTGAGCCGGGTACAGGCGACGTCGTTCAGGCCGTGCGTCACATGCGCAAGATCCAAAAGCAGATCCGTGACGTTGTTGCCCTGCGCGACGACGAGCTCTTTGAGGCAGCCAAGCAACTGCAGGTTCCGGTCGAGCTGGTGCGCGAGGTCCATGCCACGGGTAAGCTTCCCGTCGTGAACTTTGCCGCCGGCGGCGTAGCGACCCCCGCCGACGCCGCGCTGATGATGCAGCTGGGCGCCGAAGGCGTCTTTGTCGGCTCGGGCATCTTTAAGAGCGGCGACCCCGCCAAGCGCGCTGCCGCCATCGTCAAGGCCGTGGCAAACTTCACCGATGCCAAACTCATCGCCGAGCTTTCGGAGGACCTGGGCGAGGCCATGGTGGGCATCAACGCCGACGAAATCGAGATCATCATGGAGGAGCGCGGACGCTAGTCCAGCAGAAAGGATCGCACATGAGCGATTATGCAGACCAAACGGTCGCCGTGCTGGCGGTCCAAGGCGCTTTTGCCGAGCACGAGGCAAGGCTATCCGAACTGGGCGCACGTTGTATTGAGCTGAGACAGGCGGCTGATTTGAAGCAGGACTTTGACCGTCTGGTACTTCCCGGCGGCGAGTCTACCGTTCAAGGGAAGCTGCTTGATGAGTTGGGCATGCTCGAGGAGCTTCGTGCCCGTATCGCTGAAGGCATGCCCGTCCTGGGCACCTGCGCCGGCCTGATTCTACTGGCTCACGACCTTGCCGCCCACGACGATAAGGGCACGCCGCGCCTGGCAACCATGGATGTGCTCGTCGAACGCAACGCTTATGGCAGACAACTCGGCAGCTTTCACACCAAGGGGCAGGTAGACGGCATCGACGGTGAAGTGCCGCTGACGTTCATCCGCGCGCCCCGCATCGTCGAGGTCCACGGCGACGCCAAGGTCTTAGCAAAAGTCGACGGCCGTATCGTCGCCGCCCGTCAAGACAATCAGCTTGGTGTCACCTTCCACCCCGAGCTCGACGACGACACCCGCCTCCACGAGCTCTTCCTCCAAATATAGGCAGAAAACAAACGAGCGTGGATTTTCGAACGCATAGCAAATGAGAGTGGATAATCTCCCACTTTGAGCTTGAATGCAGGCTCAAACCGGGAGATTATCCACTCTCATGCTATGTAGTCGTTTAAGAACGTCCCCAATGACTACTTCGACAACGCCGATGTTTTGGTATCGACAGCGAAAACCCGCCAGAGCGAGGGAGGCCCTTTTGGGGCGAGATGACGCCATAGGTTGAGCATAAGTCAGCGAGCGGGTCGCATTTGTGACAAGGTGGCGTGAAACGAAAGGGCGCTGACCTTCTGGTCGCGCCCTTGAAGTTGAACGTCAGA
>CAJKEF010000259.1 GCA_905198825.1 uncultured Collinsella sp.
CCCCTTATGGGCCGGAATATACAAAATCTAAGTCAATTCATATAAGATTTCTTATTACCGAGAGTTTAGGTTCGCAAATACGCAGGTAGACGCACTGTTTGAGTTCTCGGCAGATCTATTGAGATCTATGTAGAGTTGACTGGGGTTTGCGTCCGGGGGTGCCTGGGGCTGCCTTGCGGAAAGCTCGTCCCGTTTTGAGAGCTGATACCGGGTCGCAGTTTCCGCTAGCGGGCCCAACCGGAAACTGCAACCCGGTTTTCGGCCAAATAACGGGATGCCCTTTCCGCAGGCGCGCTCAATAGCTCAATATTTCAAGTCACCTTTAGCTAACATTTGCGCAGCTCAACGGCCCCACCTGCGCGTTTTTTAGTAAACCTTGGCATACTCGGCGAACGGTATGAAGATGCCGGCCAGAGGGTATTGCAAACGGTCGCTCCCGTGGTATGTTTTTGCCCGAATCAAACCGGCGCGCATCGTCTGTAGCGTCGGTCAACAGAGAGGAAACTACCATGGCTCATCCCGTAATTGATGCCGACGAGTGCATCGCTTGTGGCGTTTGCGTCGACTCCTGCCCCGCTGGCGTTCTGGAGCTCCAGGACGTCGCTACCGTCGCTGACGAGGACTCCTGCGTCGCCTGTGGCGCTTGCCAGGACGCTTGCCCCGCTGGCGCGATCACTGAGATCGTCGAGGAGTAACAACTCCCCACTTGCACACTCAAAAGTACACCGTGCACAAAAAAGGAGGCTTCCGCATCGCCGCGGAGGCCTCCTTTTGCATATGTGGGCAGTTGCGGTGGAATAGTTCCTGGCTCATTGCTTAGGTGCCGATTGTAGGAACTATTTCACCGCAACTTATAAAGACGGTGTCGGGCTAGGACAAATCATCCTCGTAGGGCATTAAATCGGCAAGGTAGCCCTTCTCCTTGAGCATCGCCTCGATTTCGTCGAGGGTCTGTTCGTCCTCCGCCGCAATGCGATGGAAGTGATAGCCGCTGGTCACCGTCAGCAGCGGGAAGCTCTTGCCGCTGGCGATGTCGTGCAGATAGCGCTCGATATCGCGCCGGTTGCGGATGTCCAGGTCGGCCGTAATCTTGCCGTACACGCGATGGTTGACGATCACGTTGAGCACGGCGCCTCCGGCGTCGACGATACTCGTGAGCTCATCGCCTGCCTGCTCCACGCTGTGGCGAACCTTGACCAAGCGCGTGGGCACAGCGGGGCTGCTGGGGGCCTCCTGCAGCACATAACCACGGTTGGTGGCCACGACATCGTGCCCATCGGCACGCAGCAGGGCAATATCCTGAACCACGATCTGACGGCTCACGCCAACCTCACGGGCAAGTGCGCTGCCCGAAACGGGCTCCTTGGCCACCTCGAGCACGTCCATGATGGCACGGCGACGCTCGCGGGCGTTCATTATTTACCGTCCAGCAGACGCAGGTGCTTGAGCGAGAGGTCGAGAATCGGCGCAGAGTGTGTCAGCGCGCCCGAGCTAATAAAGTCGACGCCCAGGTCGGCGAGCGCGCGGATATTGCTGGCGTCCACGTTGCCCGAGCACTCGGTCTTGGCGCGGCCGGCGATAAGCTCAATCGCGGCAGCCATGTCGTCGTGGGTCATGTTGTCGAACATGATGATATCGGCACCGGCCTCCACGGCCTCGCGTACCATGTCCAAGTTCTCGCACTCAATCTCGACCGTCGTGGTAAACGATGCGTGGGCACGTGCCATCTCGATCGCACGCGTCACACCACCGGCGGCGTCGATATGGTTGTCCTTGAGCATGACGGCCGTCGACAGGTTGTAACGGTGGTTGCTGCCGCCCCCGATCTCGACCGCGGCCTTCTCGAAGACGCGCATGCCCGGCGTGGTCTTGCGTGTGTCAACAAGCACGGTCCTGGTACCCTCGAGCGCCGCTGCCATGTTGTGCGTGTAGGTAGCGATACCGCTCATACGCTGTAGATAGTTGAGCGCCACGCGCTCGCCTGAAAGCAGCACGCGCGCGTCGCCGCGCACCTGGCCCACGTGGTCGCCGGCGTGCACCTCGTCACCGTCGGCAACATCAAACAGCACCGAGCTCTGCGAATCCAGCAGCTCAAAGGTGCGAGCGAACACATCCAAGCCCGCGATGATGCCATCGGCCTTGGCGATAAGCTCCACCGTAGCGGGACGCGCCGTGGGGCACACGCTCGCCGTGCTCACGTCCTCAAACGTAATGTCCTCGCGCAGGGCCTGCAGAATCAGATCATCGACGACGAGTTTCATGGTAATGGGATTCATGGTCTACTCCTCCACGGCCTGCGTGCCGGCGGCACGGGCCAAATCATCGATTGCCAGGGTGTCGGCGCTTAGGGCGCGATGACGGCCATCGAGCGCGGGATCGCCCGCCTGCTCCACGGCCAGCGACTCGCCGGTGCGCATACGCCAAGCAGCGCGGCGACCCCAGACTAGGGACTCGAGCAGGCTGTTGGAAGCTAGGCGATTCTTGCCGTGAACGCCGTTGCAGGCCGTCTCGCCCGCGGCGTAGAGCTCGGGCATCGAGGTGCGGCCGTCCTTGTCGACCCACACGCCGCCCATAAAGTAGTGCTGCGTGGGCGTAACGGGGATGGGCTCGTCCAAGATGTCGCGTCCGTCCTCCAGGCAGCGTGCGCGAATGTTGGCAAAGTGCCCGGTCACCACATCACGCTCGACGGGGGCGAAGCTCAGCCACTCGTGCTCGGTGCCGTCCTGCTTCATCTGCTCGCGAATAGCGGCGGCGACAACGTCGCGCGGCTGAAGCTCGTCGGTAAAGCGCTCGCCGGCAGCATTGAGCAGAATCGCGCCCTCGCCGCGGCAGCTCTCGCTGATCAGGAAGGTGCGGCCCGGCTGCGGCGA
>CAJKEF010000260.1 GCA_905198825.1 uncultured Collinsella sp.
GCACGTGCTGTATCCCGAGGTCGTGCAGATGCTCGCCGACGGCCGCGTCCACGTGTTGGAGAGCGGCAAGGTCGCAATTGACGCGCCTCGCGGCTAGCGGCGCACAGTACAATTTAGCCGAGTAGTCAGGGTGGTCATTGGCGCCAAGGCGCGCGTGGCCACCTTTTGTTTTAGGTAGTCACCTGCGACGTTCTTTAACGACTAGTCATTCAAGAACGCCGCAGGTGACTAGATGAGAGAGGTGAGCGCATGGCGGATAACGAAGCGCTGTTTACGCCTGAGCTGGTGTTTTTTGATTGGGAGTGTGCAACGCCGGATGAGGTGTTTGCGCGGTTCGAGGGCGAGCTTGCACCACGTGGCTACATTGCGTCCGGTTGGCTCGACGCCGTTCGCACGCGCGAGGATGCCTATCCCACGGGTCTTGCCATGCCGGCGGCCAACATCGCCATCCCGCACACCGATCCCGGATTTGTGGCTAAGCCCTATATCGCGGTGGTAAAGCCCGCGGCGCCCGTGGTGTTCAGTGCAATGGCGGGCATGGGTGCCCCCGTGCCGGCGCAGATCATCATCAATCTGGGCATCGCCGAGCCGGGCGGCCAGGTCGAGGCCCTGCAAGCGCTTATGAATATCTTTATGGACGCCGATGCCGCAGCCGACGTGCTCGGCCAGACCACGCCCCAGGGCATGGTCGACGCCATCCGCCGTCACTTCTAAGGTGGGGCTAAGCCGGCACTTGGGGACTGTCCCTAACTGCCGGCTGCCAGAGCTGTCCCCTTTGCACCAAAATGGTGCAGATTAACTTGTCCCCCATGTGCCAGGTGTGCCGCGGGGTCCGCGTTGTGACACAATGGCGTTTGTTCGATTCGTGATGCGAAAGGCCAACTATGGCAAACAAGAAAAAGAACTCCGAGGCCGCGCCGACGCCCGAGCAGCAGGCTCGCGCTGCCTCCAGCTCTCGTAAGAAGCAGCGCAAGACGTACGTGTCTAAGACCGTCAAGATTGTCCTGGTGGTCATCGGCGTGCTGGCGATGCTGCTCTCCGTCTCGGCCATGGCGTGCTCCGGCCTGATGTCGCAGACCGAAAGCGCCAGCTCGGGCTACAAACTCACCGGCGGTGTGGCTGCCACTATCAACGGCACCAACCTCACCGAGGACACCGTGACCAAGCAGATCATGAGCATGCGCACGTCCTACGGCTATACCAAGGACAAGGATTGGGCGCAGTATCTGGTTGACAACGACCTCACGCCCAAGAAGTACCGCAAGCAGCTCATCGACTCCTACGCGCAGCAGATTCTGCTTCAACAGGCACAGAAGGAGAACGGCGTGACGGTGTCGGATGAGGAGGTCGAGAAGGCTTGGAAGGACGCGTGCAAGAGCGCGGGCGGTGCTAAGACCTTTAAGAAGACCCTTAAGACCTACGGCTATACCGAGGACACCTACAAGGACTCGCTCAAGGAGAGCCTGGCGCAGCAGAAACTCAAGGATGCCGTGGCGCCCACCAGCAAGCCCAAGGACAGCGAGATCGTCGATTACATCAACGAGAATCTGTCTAACTACAACGATGCTCGCCGCTCGTCGAACATCCTGATCAAGGTCGATTCCGATGCTTCCGACGAGGACAAGGCCGCTGCCAAGGCCAAGGCGCAGGAGTGTTTGGACAAGATCAACTCCGGCGAGCTGAGCTTTGAGGACGCCGTGGAGCAGTACTCCGACGATACCGGCTCCAAGGAGAAGAAGGGCGATGTGGGTTGGGATAAGCTCACTACCTTCGTCGACAGCTACCAGACGGCGCTCGAGGGGCTCAACAAGGGCGATGTGAGCGACGTGGTCGAGTCGACGTACGGCTACCACGTCATCAAGTGCACCGACTACTTCCATGTCGATAATCAGGTCGATGACATTAAGCAGGTGCCCAAGGACATTAAGAAGTACGTCTCCAACGTGGTGAAGACGCAGGCGGCAAGCACCGCGTACAGCGAGTGGCTGGAGCAGTACAAGAAGGACGCCGACATCACCGTTAACCCCATGCCCAAAGACGTGCCGTACAACGTCAGCCTGAAGGGCGTCACCAAGAGTTCGACCGACGATTCGTCGACGACTGAGTAATCATGGGGCGGCGCTCGCTCGAGTGTCGCCCACACTATTGAGGAGGATTTGCAGATGACCAACGAAGAGCTGCAGCAGGAAATGATCGCCGCCATGAAGGCCAAGGATAAGGTTCGCCTGTCCATCATTCGCCAGGTTAAGGCCGAGGTGAAGAATATCGAGGTCAACGAGCGCCGCGATGTGACCGAGGAAGACGTCAACAGCATGATCAAGCGTCTGATTAAGCAGACGAGCGAGACGCTGGAGATGTCCATTAAGGCCGGTACCGACCAGGAGCGTACCGACAACCTGACCGAGCAGGTCAAGATTCTGGAGAGCCTGCTGCCCGCGCAGGTTTCGGGTGAGGAGCTCGAGGCTCTGATCGAGCAGGTCATCGCCGAGCTGGGCGCCACGTCCAAGAAGCAGATGGGCCAGGTCATGGGAGCACTCGGCAAGGCCACCGGTGGCAATTTCGATAAGCCTGCCGCGGCAAAGATCGTCGGCGCCAAACTTGCGTAATTTGTTACGCGGTTTTACCAAACCGCGTAGCGGCTCGACGCTGCAAACCCGTACACGCGGCAATCTGACGTTCAATTTCAAGGGCGCGACCATAAGGTCTGCGCCCTTTTCATTTCACGTCACCTTGCTCGCGTGTACGGGTTTTCGCTGACTTATGCTCAACAAGGGCGGTTGTATTATTTTCGGCGCTCATTGGGGACAGACTTAAATGAGTACCCAATGAGCGGGTGCTCATTTAAGTCTGTCCCCAATGAGTGGG
>CAJKEF010000261.1 GCA_905198825.1 uncultured Collinsella sp.
AGCACCACAAAGTCATCGTGCTCATTGCCCAGCTCGACAAGTGCCTCGCCATAGCTAACGCGCGTGGCGACTTTCTTGACGTCTGCCATTAGAGCTCCTCCCCTGCTGCTGCGAGCTCGGCCATGGCCTGCTCAAACTGTTCATCGTTGGGGGCCTTGCCGTGCCAGCCAACCTGGTTCTCCATAAAGGAGACGCCTTTGCCCTTCACCGTCTCGGCGATAATGGCCACGGGCGAGTCGCTCACTTTGCGGGCCTCGGCAAAGGCGACGGCAATCTGCGCCATGTCGTTACCGTCGGCAAGCTCGATCACATGCCACTTAAAGGCGCGGAACTTGTCGGCAAGCGGCATAGCAGAGTTAACTTCGTCGATACTGCCGTCAATTTGCAGGCCATTGTGGTCAACGATAGCGACAAGGTTATCCAAGTCGTGGTTGCCGGCGAACATGGCCGCCTCCCACACCTGGCCCTCCTCGCACTCACCGTCGCCCAACAGCGTGTAGACGCGGTAGCTGTCACCCCAGTGCTTTGCGGCGAGTGCCATTCCAACCGCGGCAGAGATACCCTGACCGAGCGATCCGGTAGACATGTCGACGCCCGGGGTGTCGTTCATGTTGGGGTGACCCTGCAGGTGGCTGCCGATGTGGCGCAGCGTCTCGAGATCCTCCTTGGGAAAGAACCCGCGCTCGGCGAGCACGGCGTACAGACCAGGCGCGCAGTGACCCTTGGAAAGCACGAAGCGATCGCGGTCGGCCTTGCGGGGGTCGGCCGGGTCGACGTTCATTTCCTCAAAGTACAGATAGGTCATGATGTCGGCAGCGCCGAGCGAACCGCCCGGATGGCCGGACTTGGCAGCGTGCACGCCGGTGACGATGCCCTTCCTTACCTCGTTGGCAACCTTTTTGAGCTCTTCGTCGCTCATTGTGCCTTCCTTTCATCCTCATTAGACAAAATGCGCACGGCACCGAAGGTAATCCCAACACAGCCGCAATGCACGTACGTCATTCATTATGCTGGAAACTGATGGCTTTACCAGAGTTTTTATCATTATTTGAACAATTTAGCAGGCAGAACCGCTGATGAAACGGTTTATCAATGTGAACGTCTTTTGGATGGAACGCGATCGACCCTACGCGCTAATGTCCTTGAATCCCTCGCCGAAGGCTTCCGTAACATCAGCGACCGTCACAATGGCGTGAGGATCGCGCTCGCGCACGATCGTCTTGAGGGTATTGAGCTCTCGACGGCTCACGATGACCATAATCACCGGCTTCTCGGCACCCGAATACATGCCAGTCGCCTTGAACTTGGTACAACCACGACCCAGGCCATACATGATATCGGCAGCGATATCAGGGAACTTGTCCGAGATGATGAGTACCATACGGCGTTTGTTGCCACCATCGACCACGGCATCGATCACGTAGCCGCTAATGACCATCGAAAGGCCTGCATATAGTGCGTTTTCGATTGAAAAGACCGGAGCCGACAGCGCACACACGGCAACATCGATCGCCATGACGGTCGAGCCAACCGGCAGCGATGTGTTGCGCGAGATAATCTGACCGATGGTGTCTGAGCCGCCAGTGTTGGCACCGGCGCGCAGCACCATGCCGTAGTAATGCCGCCCCACATGGCGGGAAGCATCAGGTCCGCATCCGCCAGAGGTGCTACAAACGGGGCGAACAGATCGGTAAAGAAGCCCAGCAGCACAAAGCCCGTCGCGGTCTGCACCACGTAGAACATGCCACCTTCGCGCATAACGACCAGCAACAGCAAGGCGTTCATCACGATCGTCTGAATACCAACGGGAAGCGATAGGCCACGCGATGCGCCGACCGCCTGGATAATGGTGGCAAGGCCCGTAACGCCACCGGCAGCAAGGCCGTTGGGAATCAAAAACAGGTCGGTCGCAATAGCGGCCAGAGCGCACCCCAACATAATCTGGGGCAGGTCGTGAAAGAAGTTCATCGATAGAATGCGCTTGATGTCCAGACGATATGCCATGCTGCCTCCCTCAAAAAAGCGCACCCAAACGGATGCGCTTCGAACTTCTTGCTGTATTCGATTCTACCGATTCGCCGGACAAAAACCACCCCTGCGCAGGGTTTGCTCTAGATACAAAACCACCCTGCTGGGAGGGTTTTAATCCATTTCCACATAAACCGAGCGGTTTAAGCAGACGGGGTCTCCGCATCAGCGTTGCCAGTGGCCCAGCGATGGTAGCCAATAACAAACGGGTCCAGGTCGCCATCGTCAAGAACGGCCTCGACATTGCTGGTCTCCACGCCCGAGCGTAGGTCCTTGACCATCTGGTACGGGTAGAGCACGTAGCTGCGAATCTGGTTGCCAAAACCAATCGTGGTCTTGGGTCCGCGAATCTCATCGAGCGCCTCGGCACGCTTCTCGAGCTCAATCTCGTACAGGCGAGCCTTGAGGATCTGCATGCACGCGGCCTTGTTCTGGATCTGGCTGCGCTCGTTTTGGCAGGTAACCACAATGCCGCTGGGGAAATGCGTCACGCGCACGGCGGAGTCGGTGGTGTTGACGCCCTGGCCGCCCGGGCCGCTCGCGTGATACACGTCCACGCGGATATCGTCGGGACTGATCTCGATGTCGATATCATCGGGTAGCACGGGGATGACCTCGACGCCGGCAAACGTGGTCTGGCGGCGCTTCTTGTCGTCGGTGGGGCTAATGCGAACCAAGCGGTGGACACCGGCCTCGGCGCGCAGCATGCCAAATGCGTCCTTGCCCTCGACGGTAAAGGTCGCGCGGTCGATGCCGATGACCTCGGCCGCGGGACAGTCGTTGATGGTGACCTTCCAGCCGCGACGCTGGCAGTACTTCATGTACATCTTAAAGA
>CAJKEF010000262.1 GCA_905198825.1 uncultured Collinsella sp.
ACGATACACGGCGCAATATGATACCGCAGGCATATGATGAGCGCGTAACGATTGATGCGCGGCAGCTGAGGCTTGGGCCGGCGGTACGGCGTTTGCGCTGGTTGTGTATGGTGGCGGCGCTGCGGCGTTGACGTTTGAGCGAGGGGATGGGGATGCCCGTGGACACCATGCGAGAGGAATCGGGCAACGAACCCGTCGCGGCATTTTCGATGTCGCATCCGGCGGTGCCGGCGCTCTACATGGTGCTGACGTTGGGGCTCACCATGTTCTCGATGCAACCGGTGCTGATTGCGCTATCGCTTGCGGGCGGGTTGGCGTACGGGCTTGCGACGCGCGGTGTTGCGCGCACGTTGGGCGCGCTTCGCTGGCAGCTGCCGGTGATTTTGATCATTGCGGTGCTCAATCCGCTGTTTAGTGCATCGGGCTCGACGGAGCTGTTTCGTATTGGCATGCGTGCGGTGTATCTAGAGAGCATGGTTTACGGCCTGTGCATGGGCGGGCTGTTCGTGGCGAGCGTGCTGTGGTTTGAGGCCGCGGCGTCGATGCTCGAATACGACAAGGTACTTGCGCTTTTGGGCAACGCCGCGCCGGTGATCGCGCTCATGATCTCGATGTGCATGCGGCTTATCCCGCAGTTTTTACGCCGCGGTCGTACGGTACTGGCGGTGCAGGATGCGATTGATGTGCCGGGTCGCGCGCCGGCCGATCCCGTGCGTTCGCGCCTACGGGCATCGAGCGTGTTGATGGGCTGGGGCATGGAAGATTCGCTGGAGCGCGCGGACGCCATGCGCTCCCGTGGATGGGGCGCCGCGACACGTCGCACGACGTACGCGCGGTATCGGCTGGGTCGCGGCGATGTTGCCGCGCTGGTTGGGCTTGCGGTGTTTGGTGCCGCTGCGGTGGCGGTGGCATGGACCGCGACAACGCAGTATTCGTTTTACCCGCAACTATCGGTGCCGGCGCCGTGGCTGGGCTATGTCGTGTACGCTGCCTGGATGATGCTGCCCTGCGTGTTGCATGCGATCGATGAGAAGAGGTTCGGCTGATGGCTCGGTTGGATAGGGGACCGGTGTCGGGCGCGGCATACGGCCCGGATATGCCGGCGATTGAGGTGCGGAGCCTGAGCTTTGCCTACCCCGATGCGGATGCTGCGGTGCTCGAGGGACTCGACTGGTCTGTTCCCCAAGGTGCATTTGCGCTGCTTGTCGGCGGTACCGGATCGGGTAAGTCGACGTTGCTGTCGCTACTCAAGCCCGAGATCGCTCCGGCGGGCGAGCGCACTGGCGAACTGCTCGTGCTGGGCGAGAACGTCGCCGACATGGATGTGCGGGCATCGGCGGAGCGCGTGGGCTATGTGTTCCAGGATCCCGAGAACCAGATCGTGTGCGAAACCGTGTGGCACGAGATGGCGTTTGGCCTGGAAAACTTGGGGCTAGCGCGTGATGAGATGCGCCGTCGCGTAGCTGAGACCAGCTATTTCTTTGGGCTGGAAGATTGGCTTCACCGCGATACTGACACGCTTTCGGGCGGTCGCAAACAGTTGCTGTCGTTGGCGGCCGTTCTGACGCTGCGCCCGCGCGTGCTGCTGCTCGACGAGCCCACGTCTCAGCTTGATCCGGTTGCGGAGAAGAATTTCCTGCACGCGCTGTTTCGTGTGAATCGCGAGCTGGGCTGCACGGTTGTTGTGGCGACGCATCAGCCGCGCCCAATGCTCGAATACGCGACGTGTGCGTACCGGATTGAGGACGGTCGCGTGCGCGAGGTGGCGGATATGGCTTCTTTGGGACGCCGAGAATCGCTGTTTTCCGATGACATGTTGGGGTGGGGTGCCATCCGATGTGCAAATAAAGGAGTATTCAGCAGGCGTGAGGACAATTTGGGCTCTCTGGAGCCGCCCGGGGACGTATCGAGCGCGAAAAAAAGTTCGGAATTGGACAAATCGTCCGAATTTGTGGCGCAAACGTCGCTCGAGAACGGCTCGGAAGCCTTCTCGCGCACGGATGGAAGCAGAATACTCCAAAAAATGCACGGCGGGTCGGCTACCACCCTGTCGGAAGGCTGGTTTCGCTACGATCGAGCGTCCGGCTGGGTGCTGCGCGGGCTCGATGCTTCGTTTTCGGCTGGCGCGGTGCATGCAATCGTGGGCGGCAACGGATGCGGTAAGTCGACGATGCTCTCGGTGCTGGCGAAGACCGCCAAGCTGCAGCGCGGCCGCATGGTGCGCGAAGCGGCCTCGGCGGCGCTGCTGCCACAGAATCCCAAGGCATTGCTGGTTGCCGAGACGGTTCGCGATGAGCTGATGGAATGGGCCTCGACCTGCGGATACGACGAGGCCGCAGCACGGGAGCAGACAGCGCGCCTGGGTCTGGCGGGCTTGGAGGCGCGTCACCCGTACGATCTTTCGGGCGGTCAGTGCCAGCTGCTTGCGTTGGCAAAGCTGCTGTTGATTGGCCCCGAGCTGCTATTGCTCGATGAGCCCACCAAGGGTTTGGACCTGGCCAGCCGCCGCATCATCGCCCGTGCCCTGCGTGACCATGCGAAGGCTGGCGGCACCGTCATCATGGCTACGCACGATTTGGACTTTGCCGAGCAGGTAGCCGACGACGTCGCCATGATGTTTGACGGCGAGATTGCCTGCGTGGAGCCCCCGGCCGACTTCTTTGCCGACAACGTGTTCTATAGGGCGTGATGGGATGACGGACTGTCGTTTCTCGCGTTTACTCACAAAAGTGGAGATTCCGCTGTTGTTGGCGGTGCCGGCGGTGATGGCAACGGCGTTGCTGGCGGGCGTTGAGCAGGCGGCGCTCGCCATGCTTGTCGTGGTGGCGCTGGTGCTTGCGC
>CAJKEF010000263.1 GCA_905198825.1 uncultured Collinsella sp.
CGAGGCTGTTGTCGACTCCGTCGAGGAGTAGTCATGCCAGAGGGTTCTGTCCGTAACTTTGATGAGATCTCGGACCGTCTGGATCAGATCATCGCTACCGTTCGCTCCAAGGATACCTCCTTGGAGCGTTCGCTCGATTTGTTTGACGAGGCGATTGAGCTGGGCTCCCGTGCGGTCGACATGGTCGACAAGTTTGAGCTGACGCCGCGTGAGGCCGACAAGCTCGAGCAGGAATACGATGAGGATGCGGCAAACGAATCCCAGGATAGCTAGGCCGCATCTCCGGATACGAATGGTTGATGGCATTCATGAAACGCGTGCGTCTTGATGACGAACTGATTTCACAGGGCATCTGCGCCGATCGCGCGGATGCCCTTCGCACTCTTATGGCCGGCTTGGTCTCGAGTGGCGGCGAGCGCTTGACTTCGCCGGGCCTTAAGGTGACCCCGGGCCTGCCGTTGCACGTGAAGGGGCGCATTCCCTATGTTGGCCGCGGCGGTCTTAAGCTCGAAGGCGCGCTTGATGCGTTTGGTATCAATCCGACGGGCCTTGCCTGTCTGGATGTGGGCTGCTCTACCGGCGGCTTTACCGATTGCCTGCTCAAGCGCGGAGCTGCGACCGTTGTCTCGGTGGACGTTGGTCGCGCCCAGTTCGATTGGTCGTTACGTCAGGACGATCGCGTGACGCTGCATGAGCGCACAAATGTGACGCAGCTGCCTGAGCTTGGCTATGCCGGCGCCATCAACCTGGCTGTGTGTGATGTTTCGTTTACCAGCATCGCGAACATTATCGATGCGGTGCTGGCGTGCCTGGCGCCTACGGGTGCATTCTGCACGCTTGTAAAGCCGCAGTTTGAGGCTCCGGCGGCGCTGGTGGGTGAGGGCGGCATTGTGACCGATCTCGCCGTGCGCCGCGATACACTCGTTGCGGCAGTTGAACTCTTTGCTGCCAAGGGGCTGTTCCCGGTCGATGTGTGCGTGTCGCCCATTCATGGTGCCAAGGGAAACGTTGAGTTTTTCCTGTACGGCACGAGATTTGACCCCGGCGACCGCACGCAAGACGAGCTGCAATTCCAGGTATCGGTTTTGAGCGAGAAAGCTGCAACGCTATGAAGGTCTTTCTGGTTCCCAATTACTACAAGCAAGAGGCGGTTGAGAGCGGCCTGATGCTCGAGCTTTGGCTGACGCGCCAGGGCTATGAGGTCGCATGGGCTGCCGACCAGCGATCGAAGATCCAAAGCACGCCTGATATTGACGGCTCCGATCTGGTCATTACGCTCGGCGGCGACGGTACGTTGCTGCGCGCTGCCCGCATCCTCAACCATCGCGAGATTCCTATCCTCGGTCTTTCCTATGGTCACCTGGGCTTTTTAACTGCTGCGAGCCCCGAGGAGCGCGACATTCTGCAGGTCGTGAGCGACGCCCTTTCCGGCGAGCTGCACGTGAGCCGTCGCGCCACCATCGCCGCGGATATCGTGTCCGTGCGCGACGATGGCACGAAGGATGTCGTGCGCACGTTCGCCCTCAACGACATGGCGCTCACGCGCGGCCCCCTGTCCGATATGGTTGAGTTCGACATCACGGTGTCGGGCCACCATATCGATCGACTGCGTGGCGACGGCGTGGTCGTTTCGACGGCGACCGGCTCCACTGGCTATGCACTATCCGCCGGTGGCCCCATCGTGAGCCCCGACTATACGGGCATGGTCTGCGTACCCATTGCGCCGCACACCATTCAGGCCCGTGCCTTCTTGACTTCGCCGAGTGATGTCGTCGAAATCTTTATGTCCGATGATCGCCCGAGTGTTCCGGCGATTGCTATCGATGGACAGTTTATTACCTGCGACGGCACGGTCGAGAGCGTGGCCGTGCGCCGAGGCCCAGGCGATGTGCTGCTGCTCGACTACGGCCCCGAGAGTTTTTACAACTCGGTGAGCCGCGTATTCTACGGAGTCCGTCATGATCGATGAGCTGCAGGTTTCTAACATTGCACTCATTCGTGAGGCGACGCTGGTGCCGAGTGCCGGCCTGACTGTCCTGACAGGCGAGACCGGCGCCGGCAAGACCGCGCTGCTCTCGGCCCTCAAGCTTATTTTGGGTGAGCGCGCGGATTCGTCGACGGTGCGCGAGGGCGAGGCGCTGGCGAGCGTCGAGGCGCGGCTGTTTGACGGCCCGCACGACACGGAAGGCTTCACGGTCCAGCGCAGCCTTTCTGCCGAGGGCCGCAGCCGCGTGAAGATTGACGGCCGCATCGCCAGTGTGCGCGAGCTTTCGGAGCGCGTCGGCGTGATGATGGATTTGTGCGGCCAGCACGAGCACCAACGCTTGCTCGATCCGGCGCATCACGTTGCGATGGTCGATGCGTGGGCGGGACGCTCTGCGCTCGAGGCGCTGGATGCGTACCGCGCCTGCTTTAAGGCATCGCGTGCCGCCGCCAAGGAGCTTCGCCGTGTGGATGAAGCCTCGCGTGCGCAGGGGAGTCGCGTCGAGGAAGCGCGTTTTGCCCTCGAGCGCATCGGCGAGGTCGACCCTAAGCCGGGCGAGTATGAGGAACTCGAGGAACTGCTGCCGCGCTCCGAACATGCCGAGGTACTGGTTGCCACAGCTAACGATGCCCATGCATCGCTTGCCTCTGAAGGGGGAGCGCTCGATGCCGTGAACAGCGCCGTGGCAGAGCTTTCCCGAATGGCTACCGTCGATCGCAAACTGGGCGACATTGCCGAGACGCTTTCGGATGCCTGCATCTCGCTTGAGGATTGTGCCAACGAGCTTCGTGCCTATCGCGATGGCGTCGCCTTCGACCCGCGCGAGCTCGCTCGCATGCGTGAGCGGTATTCCGA
>CAJKEF010000264.1 GCA_905198825.1 uncultured Collinsella sp.
CGCCTGGAGGAATGGACCTTTGCTTCCGGTCTTTTCCTCCAAGCGGCGCCGCAACTTTGTGCCCCTATTTCACCGCAACTTATATGGGGATTGATTAGATGAACGAGTCTTTGGACAGCTCAAAATAGTCGGGATGCAAGGCGATAACCGGACCTTGCTCTTCGGGCATCAGGTGCAGGTGTGTCTCTGCCAGATAGCTCGCCGCATCGGTATCGCCCCTCTTAATAGCCTCGAGAATTCGGCGATGCTGCCGACGAATCGGCTCCCAATCCAGATCCTGTGACACCATACGCAACCAGTTGTATCGCTCAAAATGCGTGTTGATGCTCTTCATCCAATCCCACAACATGTGACGACCGGCAATCTCAAAACATGTCTCATGGAACAGGTTATCCAGGTCAAAGAAACGGCGCGTTTCGCCATGGTCGAGCGACTCGGACTCGGTAAGAATCTGCTCAAGCCGCTGCTTTTGCTCGGGCGAGGCGGCCGAACAGCATTTAATAAGCACGCTTCTCTCGAGCTTCTCGCGCAAAAAGCAGGCGTTTTCGGCGCGTTCCATGCTGATCTTAGAGACGTAGGTGCCGCTTTTGGGACGCGTTTCCACCAGCTCCTGCTCACGCAGGCGCACAAAGGATTCGCGAATGGGCGTGCGCCCGATTCCCGTCTCCTTTTCCAGACCAATCGCCGAAAGGCGCGTGCCGGGCCTGAGCTCGGCATAGATGATCTTGGAGCGCAATGCGTTGTATGCCTGATCTTGCAGGCTCTGATTATGCTGCTGTTCCATAAAGCCCTCGGATAAACCCTCGGTTAGTCGAATACCACCATGCAATACTATCGCATCGACACGCCCCAGCTCCCAATCAGTCTTTTTGGGACGGGGCTCTTTTAGCTACCCTGGCCCGCAGATCGGCCCCCTTGCCACAAAAGTGGCCCATCTACTACGTTAACACGGATAGCCTCGGCCATACCGAAAACCGTGAAAACAAAAGCGCAGGTAGACAGCTTGTCGATTTTCGAAAAAGCCGGCTATGGTTGACCTCTGCGGCTTAAACGTAGTAGATAGGCCCTATTCGTGGCACAGCACCACTCCATCCCAAATTGGCACCCCGAGCCCTCGTGAGTTGCCAACAAGCTGTTCGCCCAGCGCTTTATCCGCGCGGCATTTGGAAAATAGCACCACCGCAAAACCCGCGAGTAGCGCTTACTTTGCTATATCTCACTATACTTTGCTATACTTTGCTATATCTTGCTATATCTTGAGCAAAGGTGGCTCACATGCAAACAAACCCTTTTAAGCCCACAGCAGGTAAAACACCTCCCACGATTATCGGCCGCGAAGATGTGCTCGAAGAATTCAATGAGGGCCTCATCAACGGGCCTGGTGCCCCGGGGCGCCTAATGCGCATAGCCGGCGTCCGTGGAACGGGCAAGACGGTCCTCCTTGACGAGTGCTCACGTTTGGCGCAAAGCCGTGGCTGGACGGTCATAAAAGAGGTCGCAACCGAGGGACTTTGCCAGCGCATTCTCGAACAGCTGCAGCCCAAATTCCAGGCCAAACACGCCAGATTTGAGCCCACCGTAGCTGGCATATCCATCGGCAGCATAGATATTGAGCGAATCGGCCCATCGCTACGCGACGCCATGAGACAGACAATATCCAAGAATGAAAATGGCCTGCTCATCACTCTCGACGAGGTTCAAGACGCAGAGCTCGATGAGGTCCGAACGCTCTCCATTGCGATTCAGCAGGTTATCGGCGAAGACCTTGATATCGCCTTTGTTTTTGCGGGGCTGCCTTCGATGATTGAAAGCATCATCAACGGAAAGACACTTGCGTTTTTGCGTCGTGCCCTCCCCTTTGATCTGA
Source organism: uncultured Collinsella sp. (assembly GCA_905198825.1). GTDB lineage: Bacteria > Actinomycetota > Coriobacteriia > Coriobacteriales > Coriobacteriaceae > Collinsella. The sequence continues at coordinate 1,868 of CAJKEF010000264.1, forward strand.
AGGCTGTGGCAGTAACCGAAGTGTCGTACTCCCTCGAGGAAACCATTGAAGCGTCTGGCATGGAGTTGCAGCCAGGTATTGCCGGCCAACTTGCCGAGGCAACGCAAGGCTATCCTTTCATGATCCAACTCGTTGGATACTACGCATGGCAGCTAGCAAGACGTGCACATACAGCGATTATTGGAGAAGAAGAAGCCGAGCGTGGCATTGCAACGGCACGCGAACGCTTCTGCGCCATGGTGATTGAGCCCGCGCTGCAGCGCATTCCGCCCACGTGCATCGCTTATCTGCTGAGCATGGCGTCTTTGGGGCAGACGAGCTCGACCAGCATGGTTGCCGATGCCCTAAACAAAACGCCTCAACAGGTGAGCTCCGTCCGCAGCCGCCTGTTAAGAGAATCGATTATCGAGGCTCCTTCGTACGGCAAGGTCTCATTTGCCATCCCCTACATGCGCGACTACCTCTACGAACACAAAGCCGAACTGGAAGTTGAACTGTAGAAGCGGTAACTGCCCTGCAAGACGAAAACCGTTTTCGTGCGGATTTATAGCAGACGCAAACGGTTTACGTCTTGATTTGCGTCCGGAATAAGGATGGAAATTGCGCTTTCGTACGTTTTTCCCTAGACGCAACGTGCTTTCGTCCGACGATACGTCTGCAATCCAGACGAAAAGAACCCCGAGCTCGTATGAACTCGAGGCTCTTTGTGCCGCGCATCTATGAGAGGAGATATTTGATGCGCATGGGCGCTACTCCATGTAGCCACCCTGAATGGCAGAAACTGCATGCTCGGTAAAGAACTTGAGCGTGCCGGAGGTATAGCGATTAGCCTTGGGCTTCCAAGCGGCTCGGCGCTCGGCCAGGACGGCGTCGATCTCGGCCGGCTCCATCTCCTTGCCGGCGATGCCCACAATAGACAGCGAGCGCTCGGGGATGTTGATCTGGATAAGGTCGCCCTCCTCGATCAGGG
>CAJKEF010000265.1 GCA_905198825.1 uncultured Collinsella sp.
GGCGACCATCATGCGCTCAAAGACGTGAATATCAAGATTCGCGACAAGCAGATCACCTCGTTCATCGGGCCTTCGGGCTGCGGAAAGTCCACGTTGCTGCGCTGTTTTAACCGCATGAACGACGGCATCAAGGACTGCCGCATCGAGGGCAAGATTGTGCTCGACGGCCAAGATATCCTGGGCGACTACGACGTCTGCCGCCTTCGCCAGCGCGTGGGCATGGTGTTCCAGCGCCCTAACCCGTTTCCCATGAGCATCTACGACAACGTCGCGTATGGTCCGCGCGGCATGGGCGTGCGCGATCGTGCCGTTCTGGATGAGCTGGTCGAGGACTCTCTTCGTCGCGCTGCGCTATGGGACGAGGTCAAGGACAAGCTCAAAGAGTCGGGTCTGGGTCTTTCGGGCGGCCAGCAGCAGCGTCTGTGCATCGCCCGTGCGCTGGCCGTGCAGCCCGACATTCTGCTGATGGACGAACCGACCTCGGCGCTCGACCCCGTATCGACGCTGGTGGTGGAGCAGCTGGCCTGCGAGCTCAGGGAGACCTGCACGCTGGTGGTCGTTACGCACAACATGCAGCAGGCTGCGCGCATCTCCGACTCGGTCGCGTTCTTTTTGCTGGGCGAGCTGGTGGAGCATGCGCCCACCGCGCAACTCTTCAAGAATCCGACCGATCCGCGCACGGCGGATTATTTGACGGGACGTTTTGGCTGATACCATCTAGTAAAGGTACCTTTAGGGTTAAGATGCGGTCATGCCGGCCGCAAAGGGGTTCAACATGATCTATTACGTCGAGGACGATGACAACATCAGGGATTTGACGGTCTATGCACTGCGCAAGCAGGGGATCGAGGCCGAAGGCTTTTCGTGCGATGGCGAGTTTAAGGCCGCCGTGGCGCGACGGGTACCCGATGCCGTCCTGCTCGACATCATGCTGCCCGATACCGATGGCTTGGCGATTATGCGTCGTCTGCGTGCCGATCGCCTGACGGCGACGGTGCCCATCATGATGCTTACCGCCAAGGATACCGAGCTCGATAAGGTAATGGCGCTCGATGGCGGTGCCGACGACTATCTGACCAAGCCGTTTTCGCTCATGGAGCTTGCCAGCCGTTGCCGTGCGCTGCTGCGCCGCGGCGGTATGGTCAAGCAGGCGAGCGATGTGCTCAGCGTGGGCGATATCGTGCTTTCGCCCAGCCATCGCGAGGTGACCGTTGCTGGCGAGCCGCTCAAGCTTACTTTGCGTGAGTTCGATTTGCTCGAATATCTTATGCGCAAGCCCGGCGTGGTCTTTACCCGTGAGTCGCTGCTGCAGAGCGTGTGGGGCTGGGACTTCGACGGCGGCTCGCGTACCGTCGACGTTCACGTACAGACGCTTCGCCAAAAGCTCGGCGAGCGTGCCAGCGCTATCGAGACGGTGCGCGGCGTGGGCTATCGCCTGGCGGAGCCTTCTGCCGATGGCGATGTCGAAGATGCCGTCGCTGCGGCAGCAGCATCGGAGGAGTAGTCCGTGGTCTTTGCCCCTCAGGGAAAACATACGCTCTCGCATCGCGTGTTTGCGACGATTTTTATCTGTGCCATGGCGGTGATTGTCGCCTTTACGGTGCTGGGTGCGTTCTTTGTGCAAAACACCTTGGCAGACGCCACGAGTGCCAACCTTTCGCAAGAAACCGAGCTTATTGCCGCCGCCTTAAACGAGCAGCAGGAGCCCATCGCATTTTTGCGAAGCCTCGATCGCGAGGACCTGCGCATTACGTTGATCAACCAAGACGGCTCGGTTGCCTACGACAACGAGGCATCGCCCTCCATGTTGCCCAACCATGGCGATCGTCCCGAGGTTATTGAGGCCCTTGAGAGCGGTTCGGGCTCCGCGGAGCGCTCGAGCACCACGCTCGACGAGATTATGCTATATCGAGCCGTCGCCCTTGATAACGGTCAGGTCGTTCGTTTGGCGCAGGCCCAGCCTGGCGTTGCGGCGATTTTGCTTTCGCTGGTGGCGCCGATGCTGCTTATCGCGGCGGCGGGCGCGGTGCTCTCGTTTTTCCTTGCGCGCCGCGAATCCCGTGCCATCATTGCGCCGCTGCAGGAGGTCGATTTGGACCACCCGCGCCGTAGCTATGAACATGCCTACACCGAGATGGTTCCCATGCTCGAGCGCATTGAGTCGCAGCGCCAGGAGCTTAAACGCCAGATGGCGGTGCTGGCCGATAACGACCGCATGCGTCGCGAGTTCACGGCCAATATCACTCATGAGCTCAAGACCCCGCTTACCGCGATTTCGGGCTATGCCGAGCTTATTGCAAACGGCATGGTTGAGGGCGAGGATGACCTGCGCAACTTTGGCGGCCGCATCTACCGAGAGGCGGGCCGTTTGGCGGCGCTCGTCAACGATATCCTCACGCTTTCGAACTTGGATGAGGCCGAGCGTGCGAGCGATGGCGAGGCGGTGCCCATTGGCTCAACGGAGCCCATTGAGCTTTCGCGTGCTATCTACGCGGTCGAGCAGCGTCTTGAGCAGGTCGCTCGCCAGGCAAATGTGACGATAGGCCATGAGACCAAGCCTGTGGTCGTCGAAGGCGTATCGCGTCTGATCGATGAGCTCATCTATAACCTGGCGAGCAACGCCATTCGCTACAACCGGCCCGGCGGTACGGTGACGTTGCGGTGCGGAACCAACGACGACGGGCGCCCGTATCTGTCGGTTGCCGATACTGGCATTGGCATTGCGCCCGAGGAGCAGGGCAAGGTATTCGAGCGTTTCTATCGCGTTGACAAGAGCCGTTCTAAAGCGCGCGGTGGAACGGGTCTGGGTCTGGCCATCGTCAAGCA
>CAJKEF010000266.1 GCA_905198825.1 uncultured Collinsella sp.
GGCGAGCCGTAGGTAAAATATCAACTTGTCCTGGGGACGTAGCTCAGTTGGGAGAGCGCTGCCGTCGCATGGCAGAGGCCGAGGGTTCGACTCCCTTCGTCTCCACCCTTGGATTTGATAAGCCGCTGACATTGTGTCGGCGGCTTTTTTTAAAAGAAAGGGCTGTACCATGGCCGAGCTTGAGTCCCAACCATTGTCCGACGAGGAGCGCGCTGAGTTGGAAGAGCTCCGCGCCGAGAAGGCCCGCCGCGAGGCTCGGGAAGAGGCCCGTCGCGAGCGTGAGGAGCTGGCTGCCCTGCGTGCCGAGCGTGCGAAGGCCGAGGAGGTCGCCGCGAACGCCGCATCCGCATCGGCACCCGCGCCCGCACCCAAGCCCGCTGCTGCGAAGCCTGCGCCTGCCGCGCCCAAGCCTCAGCCTAAAAAGGTGGCTCATCCCAAGCCGGCCGAGCCCAAACCGAGCCGTGACGAGATGACTTTTGCCCAGCGCATGGTCACCTCCAAGGAGCCTACGGGCGAGAATGAGATTCCCGGCATGGCTCCGGCTCAAAAAATCATCATCGTGCTCGCCCTCATCGCGTTTATTGTCTTTATGGTCTACACGATCACGGGCAGCATGGGCCTGCACTAACCTGTTCGCGCTGGGCGCCATGCCTGAACACTCTGTCCTTGTCCAACCCTCAAATTCTGCACCACACATCCGAAAGGTCGCCCCATGGCTTTGACCGACATCTCTCATCCCACCGACATCGCAATGCTCACCGATCTGTACGAGCTCACTATGGCCCAGGGCCTGTGGGAGAGCGGCAAGGCCAATGAGCAGGGTTGTTTTACCGCGTTTTACCGCGACCATCCCTTTGGTAGCGCCTACGCCGTCATGTGCGGTACCGCCGAGCTGCCCGAGCTGGTCGAGAACCTGCGCTTTACGCCCGAGGACATCGACTACCTCGCCTCGCTCCAGGCCCCGGCCGGCGGCGCGATGTTCAAGCCCGGATTCCTCGACTACCTGCGCGATTTTCGTGCGCATGTAAACATCGACGCCGTCCCCGAGGGCGAGCTCGTCTTTCCGCGTGAGCCCATGGTGCGCGTCACCGGCCCCGCGCTGGAGTGCCAGCTGCTCGAGACGGCGCTGCTTAACATTGTCGGTTTCCAGACGCTTGTCGCCACCAAGACGGCGCGCGTGGTGCTCGCCGCCGACGGTCGTCCCGTGGCGGAGTTTGGCCTGCGCCGAGCCCAGGGTCCCGATGGCGGCCTGGCCGTTGCACGCGCGAGCTACGTTGCCGGCTGCTCCTCTACGTCCAATGTGCTCGCCGGCCGCCGCTACGGTATTCCCGTCTTTGGCACGCATGCGCACAGCTGGGTGATGAGCTTCGATTCCGAGCTCGAGGCCTTCCGCGCCTTTGCCAAGTCGAGCCCCAAGAACTGTACGCTGCTCATCGACACCTACGATGTGCGTGAGGGCTGCGAGCATGCCATTACGGTTGCCAAGGAGATGGAGGCGGTGGGCGAGCGCCTGTCGGCTATTCGCATTGACTCGGGCGACCTCGCCAAGCTCTCCAAGTATGTGCGCGGCCGTTTTGATGCCGAGGGCCTGCCCTATGTGGGGATCTCGGTTTCCAACGATCTGGATGAGTACACGATTCAGTCGCTGCTCGACCAGGGCGCGCCCATCGACAGCTTTGGCGTGGGTACCAAGCTCGCGACCTGCTATGACCAGCCGGCGCTGGGCGGCGTGTACAAGCTTTCCGCCCGCCGTGCGAGCGAGGCAGATCCATGGACGCCGGTGGTCAAGCTCTCCGAGCAGCCCTACAAGCGCACGATCCCGGGTGTGCAACGCGTGCGCCGTTATTACGACGGCTTTGGCGGCCCGGTCTGCGACATGATCTACGACGAGGACCATCTGGCGGGGGAGGGCGCCGCGCGCGGCAATACCCTCGTGGCCGTGAATGATGCCGCCCTGGTGACTGACGTGTCCGAACTTGAGTATCGCGAGCTGCTGGTGCCGATCGTGCGCGATGGCAGTGCGGTGGCTCCGCGTGAGAGCATCCAGGACGCGCGCGAGCGCTGTGCTTGGGCGCTCGATCATCTGGACGCAGCTTTCAAGCGCTTCCTGTACCCGCAGACCTATGTGGTGGGCATGGAGCAGGGCCTGGCTCAGGTGCGCGACGAGCTCGTGCGCAAGAACATGGCCGCGGCTTCTGCCTTTCCCTGGGCTCACTAATTCTTTGGGCGGTAGGGGCGAGTCACGCTCCCTTGGCCGCCAGCTCGGCCGTTCGCTGAACAGTTGATTGGTTTGACGTATGACGACTTCTTATAAAACGATGGTGGTAAAGATCGGTTCGTCCACGGTTGTGGGCGCCGATGGCAAGGTCAACCGCTCTTTTATCGGCGGGCTTGCCGATCAGGCCGCAGCCCTGCGCAAGCTCGGCTGGCGTCTGGTCGTGGTGAGCTCGGGCGCTATCGCCTGCGGCTATCCCGTGCTGGGCTTCGACCGCAAGCCGGTCGGTGACCTTCCGAGCTTACAGGCTTGCGCCTCGGCCGGTCAGTGCATCATCTCGTCGGCCTACGACGAGGAGTTTCATGCGCGCGATCTGCTCACCTCGCTCGTGCTGCTCACGCGCCACGATACGGCCCGCCGCACGTCTTACCTGCACGCGCGCGACGCCCTGCTGCGCCTCGTGGAGCTTGGCGTGGTGCCGGTCGTCAACGAGAACGATACCGTCACCGTCGACGAGATCAAGTTTGGCGACAACGACACACTGGCGGCGCTTGTGAGCTGCCTGGTTTCTGCCGATCTGTGCGTGACGCTCTCGGACATCGATGGT
>CAJKEF010000267.1 GCA_905198825.1 uncultured Collinsella sp.
TGGGATGGTCTTTGATGGCGGGCATTAACGGCAGCTCTTCTTCTAATGGGGGAACGTCTGAGCAGGGTTCCGGCTCCAATGCCAACGGTGCTGCTGATCCTTCTGCCGGTGCGGGCGCGAAGCAGTCCGTCGCCGATGCTCAGAAGACCGGTGACAAGGGCGGCACTACGACCACCGCAACGACTGCCACGACTAAGTACTCGGGTGGCAACATGCCCAAGACGGGCGACCTCATCGTTATGGCGAGCCTTGCGAGCGCGAGCCTGGCCACGCTGGGCGCCACGTCTATCGTGAGCGGTAAGCATAAACTTGATCAGGAGAACAAGGCCGCTGGCGAGGACGGTTCCGAGGAGTAGCTTCTCGGTTGCTGAATAACTAAAGAGTCGGGACGGGGTCCGGTGCGAATGCATCGGGCCCTGTTTTGTTGTGCAACGATTAGTTATGCCCCCTCACACCCCATGTTGCTACCGTTGCCCGATATGTTTGCGCGCTACATCAGTACGTGCGAGGTCGTCATTACAATTGGCATCGTGCTGCGATTTAGGGGGAACGTTTTGGTGTCTGAACAGGCAAATGTTGATTGTGCTGCTGACTTTGGCGTGCGCTTGATCGGCTGTGCCGACGATGCGGTTTTGCCCATTGGCATGCACGACTATGCGGAGGCCCTTGGTTGCTGCATGCTGGTTGACAAGACCATGTTTATTGCCGATGTGTTGGACTGCGACGCGTCCGTTGTGGTGTGCTGTCGACCCGAAGGTTTTGGCAAGAGCATGAACTTGTCGATGCTCAGGGCTTTTCTGGAGCGTCCAGCGGTCAGTCGCGCTGGTCAGCGTTTGTTTGCCGATGCTCAGATTTGGGATGCGAACGGCGGGCGCTATCGGGATGAGTATGCTTGCTATCCGGTGATATCGCTGGACTTTTCTGGCGCTGCGAGGCGTGGCCCCGCTGTTGCCGGCGCCGTGCGCGATGCCCTTTCGGGCGAGTGCGCTCGCTTGTTGGCGCTCTTGGAGGCTCCGGATTTAGCTCGAGATAAGGTGCGTCACGTCGAACGTGTCGCGCGTGGCGTGGCGAGCGCGGACGAGGTTGACTCGGTGCTCGGTGTGCTCATAGAGCTGCTGGAGATTGCCTGCGATGAGCAGGTTGTATTGCTCGTTGATGGGTACGATGCGGCGTGGTCTCGCCGTGCGAGCGCGAGGGACGCCTCCGACGCCGATCCGGCAGAACTACTTGACCGTGTGCTGTTTGACGCCATTGCCACTGCGCGCGATTCGTTGCGGCTGACGTGTCTGATGGGGGAGCGTCCCAGTCCTGCTGAAGCGGCGCTTTCTTCGCGCGGCTGCTCGTATTGTCTGACGACGCCGCTTTCGACCTGGTGTGACAGTTGTTTCGGCTTTTCGGATGCCGAGGTCCAGGCTCTGTTGAATCATGCTGGGCGCGAGGAATACCTGGATGATGCGCGTGAATGGCTTGAGGGATATCGGTTTGGTAGGGTCTATTGCTCGAGTCCAGCGCGTGTGATCGGCTTTCTGGACCGAGGTTGCACGGCGCCTGTGCGTGCCAATCTGTATGGGTATGCCGATTGCCTGAGTAGGGTAGTTGCCGGGTGGAATCTCGACCGCCTTTCGGTCTTGTTCGATTTGCTCGAGGCCCATGGGTGCGCTGAGGTCCCGCTTCGTTTGGGCACTGCGAGGCTAGAGGCTTCGCCTGACGATGGCATGTGGACAGCGCTGTATCTGTCCGGTTTTCTCACGACGGATATGACTGAGGAGCCAGAGCATGGCGATCGCCTCTGTGCTTTGCGGTTGCCCAATAACGAGCTTCGCCAGGCCTTGCGGCTAGTGATTGTTGAGTGGTTTGAGTACGCTGCCGAAGACGTTTGTGACATCGATGCGTTTCGCGACGGGTTGTGCCGTGGGGATGAGGATGCGGTGAGGCGGGCGCTAAGCCGCATCCTGGGAGATGCGGGAATCGGTGCGATCGACCCAGATGCGCCGCTGCCATACCATCTGCTCTTGCAAGGACTCTGCTTTGGACTGCCGGGTTATGCCAATCCTGCTTCGAGGCGAAAGTGTGGCGCGGATCGCTGGGACATCCAGGTTTTTCCTACGGGCGTCGTGTTCGACATAGCCGATACGATCGGTATGCTCGATGAACGTCCGCTGATAACGATCAACATGATGTATGACCCCGGTGTGGATGCGCTAGGCCTGGAATTGCTGGCCGTGCAGGCGCTGCTCGACATAGAGCGCGACGGCATCGACGAAATCCGTGTGCCACGCCCCGCCATTGGACGCATGCGCTGGGGGTTTGGGTTTGATGGGCAGCATGTGGCTACGGTGTGCCAGCGGCTTTAAGCGCCGAGGTGTTTCCAGCTTCCGTTACTCGGTGTCCTTCATGGGCGGCATGGGCTTCCAGTTGGGATCCTTGATGATCTTGCGGGCGTCTTTCATGCCTCGGCGCAGCGCCGGAATACCGGTCTTAAAGCACTTGTCAACGGCGGCCAGGCGAATGAACTCCTTGCAGAAGGTCGCGGCGTTGCCCAGACGGAACAGCACGGGGTGATAGTCGCCGTAGATTTGCATGTAGCGGGCCAGATAACCGCGGTTGCGCATGATGTAGTAGCGGTTAGTGTCGCTCGTGGAGTTGAGCTGTCGTTTGCCGGCGATGTCCCAGTTAGAGACGGCGCGAGCGCGTTTGAGCACCACGTCGGCAACCACAGCGGCGGAGAAGTGCTGGCTGGCAACATAGCCGTAGCAGGCATCGTCGCCGTAGATGAAAAAGCGAGCATCGGGCAGGCCGATCTTGTCGACTACG
>CAJKEF010000268.1 GCA_905198825.1 uncultured Collinsella sp.
TCCGCATGCTAGCCCGCATCACCCCGTCCCCACTTAAGGGCACCGTTCCCGCCATCGCGTCCAAGTCGATGGCGCACCGCCTGATCATCTGCGCCGCGCTTGCCAACGGCGAGACACACGTTGCTTGTAACACGACCTGCGCCGACATCGAGGCCACGGTGCGTTGCCTTACGGCCCTGGGCGCCCGCATCGAGACTGTCGAGGACGGCTTCCAGGTCCACCCCACCATGAAGAGTGTTGAGTTTGGCCTGCTCAAGGCCCTTGCCGGTGGCACGCTTGACTGCGGCGAAAGTGGCTCTACGCTCCGCTTTATGCTGCCCGTCGCCTGCGCGTTGGGCGCAGAAGCAACTTTTGTGGGTCAGGGACGCTTGGGCGCCCGTCCGCTGTCCCCGCTCTCGGACGAGATTATCGCCGCCGGCTGCGACCTACAGGGTCTGGGCGGTTTTCCGCTCAAGACGAGCGGACGCATGCGCCCGGGCACCTTTGTGCTACCGGGCAACGTGAGCTCGCAGTACATCTCGGGCCTGCTGCTGGCAGCCCCGCTGCTGGCCCAGCCCTCCTGCGTGCAGGTGACCGGCCTCATTGAGAGCCGCCCCTACATCAACCTGACGATCCAGGCCATGAAGGCCTTCGGCGTCGAGGTCAACGTCGAGCGTATTCCCGCCCGGGACGGCCAGCCCGAGGTCACGAACTTCCGCGTGAGCAGTGGCTCGTATCGCACGCCCGGCAGCGTGGCCGTCGAGGGTGACTGGTCCAACGCTGCCTTTTGGCTGTGCGCCGGCGCCATCGGCTCCGACCCCATCACCGTCGAGGGTGTGTCGCTTAGCTCGGCCCAGGGCGACCGCAACGTACTTGCCGCGCTTTCGCGCTTTGGCGCCCGCATCGTGCGCTCCACGAACGCCGCCACCGTCCAGTCCGACAAGCTCGCCGGCTTTGAGATGAGCGCACACGACATCCCCGACCTGGTGCCCGTAATCTCGGCCGTGGCATCGTTGGCGCAAGGCCGCACGTTCATCCGCGATTGCGCCCGCCTGCGCATCAAGGAATCCGACCGCCTGGCCACCACCACCCGTGAGCTCACCGCGCTGGGCGCACAGGTGCGCATTGCCGGCGACGACCTCATCATCAAGGGTGTCGACGCTTTTACCGGCGGCGAGGTCGATTCGCACAACGACCACCGCATCGCCATGATGGCCGCCATCGCCGCGAGCCGTGCTACCGGCGAGGTCGTGATCCACGGCGCCGAGGCCGTCAACAAGTCCTATCCCGATTTCTTTGACCACTACCGCCTACTGGGCGGCAAGGTCACGCTCGAGGAGGAATAGCATGTCCTCGACCTTTGGCAACGTCTTGCATCTGAGCATTTTCGGCCAGTCGCACTCCCCCGCCATCGGCTGCTCACTCGATGGCATCCCGGCGGGCATCGCTGTTGACCAGGAGCAGCTGCAGGCCTTTTTGGACCGTCGCGCCCCCGGTCGTGACGAGACCGCAACCAAGCGCCGCGAGGCCGACGCCGCGCATATCATCGCCGGTGTGGTCGATGGACACACCACTGGCGCACCCATCGCCGCGATCATTGAGAACACCAACACGCGCTCCAAGGACTATTCCGAGCTGCGCCGCAAACCCCGTCCCGGGCACGCAGATTTTCCGGCGCGCGTGAAGTACCACAACATGCACGACGTCGCCGGCGGTGGGCATTTCTCCGGACGTCTTACGGCTCCCCTATGCATCGCCGGCGGCATCGCGCTGCAGGCGCTCGAGGCCCGCGGTATTCGGGTGATGGCACATGTGGCGCAGATTGGCGGCATCTCGGACCTGCCCATGGATGACATGGTCTATCGCGAGGCCGACCGCAAGGCGATCCTTACGAACGACCTGCCCTGCATCGACGCCGCCTCTGCCGGTCGCATGCGCGAGGAAATTCTGGCCGCGCGCGACGAGCTCGACAGCATCGGCGGCATCGTGGAGTGCGGCATCTACGGGCTTCCCGCGGGCATCGGCGACCCCATGTTCGATGGCCTCGAAAACCGCATCGCGCAGATTGCGTTTGGCATTCCCGCCGTGAAAGGCGTGGAGTTTGGCATGGGCTTTGCCGTAGCCGCCATGCGCGGCAGCGAGAACAACGATCCGTACCGCGTTGATGCCGAGACCGGCGAGATTGCGGTCGAGTCCAACAACGCCGGCGGCATCCTGGGCGGCATCTCAACCGGCGCACCCGTCATGTGGCGTATGGCCGTAAAGCCGACGCCCTCCATCGGTCGCGAGCAACAGACCGTGGACATGGACGCCATGGAAAATACCGAGCTCTCGGTCCACGGCCGCCACGATCCCTGCATCGTCCCGCGCGCCGTCCCCGTAGCCGAAGCAGCCGCCGCCCTCGCCATCTGGGACGCCCTCCTCGAGGACGCCGCCCAGCTCTAACCCGACTCACCTGGGTTGCCCGTCAACTCTGCCATTACGTGAAAGGGGCCTCCATGGACCTTGCTGACATCCGCCAGGCCATCGATGGCATCGACACCACGCTCCTCAACAGCTTTGTCGAGCGTATGGACATTGCCACCGAAGTCGCCAAATCCAAGATCGAGATGGGCAAGGCCGTCTTTGACCCCGCCCGCGAGCGCTCCAAACTCAACAACCTCGCCAGCCGCGCACCTGAGCGCTATGAGGCTCAGACCATCACCCTGTTCCGCCTCCTCATGAGCATGAGCAAGGCCGAGCAGCAGCGCTACATCAACGAGCTCAGGGGCATCACGGTGTCGCAAAAGGCCCATGTCACGGCCGCAGCCTTTGACACGCCCTTCCC
>CAJKEF010000269.1 GCA_905198825.1 uncultured Collinsella sp.
GTTGTTGTTGCCGTACCAGGTGTAAAGAAGCTCGCCGTCCTCGCCGACGACAGCCGCCTTCATGGTGGTGGAGCCGGCGTCAATGCCGATGAACACGCGGCCGTGGTAGCTGGTCAGGTCTCCCTTGGGAACCACCTGCTGGTCATGGCGGGCCTTGAACTCCTGGTAGTCCTCCTCGCAGGAGAAGAGCGGGTCTAGGCGCGCGACCTCGGAGCCCTGGGTGTCCTTGAGGTCCTCGAGCAGGCGGATGGCCTCGGCGAAGGTGATGTACTTGTCGGACTCACCGGCAAGGGCGGCGCCGGTGGCCACGAAGAGGTGAGCGTTCTCCGGGACGATGATGTGCTCCTCGTCCAGGTTGAGCGTGAGGTAGAAGCGGTGGCGCAGCTCGGAGAGATACTGCAGCGGGCCGCCCAAGAAGGCGACGTTGCCGCGGATGGGGCGACCGCATGCCAAGCCCGAGATGGTCTGGGTCACGACGGCCTGGAAGATGGAGGCGGCCACGTCCTCGGGGCGGGCGCCCTCGTTGAGCAGCGGCTGGACGTCGGTCTTGGCAAAAACGCCGCAGCGGCTGGCGATGGGATAGATGGTGGTGGCGTTGGCCGCGAGTTCGTTAAGGCCGCTGGCGTCGGTGTGCAGCAGAGTGGCCATCTGGTCGATGAAGGCGCCCGTGCCGCCGGCGCAGGTGCCGTTCATGCGCTGCTCGATGCCGTTGTCGAAGTAGATGATCTTGGCGTCCTCGCCGCCCAGCTCGATGGCGACATCGGTGGCCGGGATGAGGGTCTCGACGGCACGCTTGCTGGCGATGACCTCCTGGACAAACTCCAGGTCGAGCCACTGGGACAGCAGCAGGCCGCCCGAGCCGGTAATGGCGCAGGTCATTTGGGCCGTCGGCAGCACGGTCGCGGCACCCTCGAACAAGTCGCGGGCGCAAGCGCGGACGTCGGTGTGGTGACGCTGGTACTTGGCGTAGACAATCTGGTTGTCGTCGTTGAGCACAGCGAGCTTAACGGTGGTGGAGCCCACGTCGATGCCCAGGTGCAGGTTGCCGTGGGCGTTGCCGGGGTTGAAGATCGCGCCTTCGGGGGCGCGGGCGGCGGCTACGGGCTCAGCGGCGGTGGCGGGCTCGCTAGTGACGGACGCCTCCCCCGCCGCGTTCTTGGCATCGGCGACAGCCTCGACAACTTTCTCGGCAGCCGCGGTCGCGGCCTTCTGCGCGGCGTCCACCACGGTGGGCGCGGCCTCGCGTGCGGCAGCGACCATGCGGTCCTTGATGCCCTCGACGAGTTTGCTCATCTGTCTCTCCTCTTAGTTGTTGGACTCGACGGTTGCGGCGGTGTCGGCCGCGTCCTCGAGCTGCAAGTTCAATAGCTTCATGCCGTATTCCGGCACGTTGATATCGATGGGTTGGCCATACAGGTCACCAGGGCGCACAAAAGCGAGCACCGTCATAATGCGCGCCATGGTCTCGGGCGATTCGGTGAGCCCACGCTCAAACCAGCGCTGAATCATGCCGACCTCGGCACTCACGACGTAGGTGACGTAGTAGTCAAAGAACGTGCCCAGCGCCAGGCCCAAAATGCCCGTCTGTGCACGCGGCACCACAGCCTCACGCGCGGTGTCTATGATCCTTTTAATGAAGGCCTGGTCGCCGCCCGGACCCAGCAGCGCACCGATTAAGTCCCGGTTGGCCGCAAGATAACGCAGCAGCTCAACCGAACCGGGCGCCGGCTCGAGCTCATCGATGTTGTGATAGAGATCGGGCAGCTGAGCTGCGGTGATGAGCTCAATGCGCTCACGGATCTCGGCCAGCAAGCCGTCCTCGATTTGATTGATAAAGTCGGGAATATCGCGGTAGTGCGAATAGAACGTGCGGCGCGTAAGGCCGGCACGCTCGGTGAGCGACGCGACGTTAATGCGCGAAAGGTCGCCGCTTTCGGCAAGCTCGCTGGCAAGTGCCTGGCGAAGGGCACGCTGCGAGCGAAGAGACCGGCGATCGCATTTCTCGAGCTGGGACAAGCGTCCTCCTTGTTACTCAGCCTGTGCGCTATTGCACAGTGCGAGTATTATTGCACACCGTGTGCATCAACACGTAAAGGCAATATTTGGGATGCAGCAAGGGGACTGCCTCTTTGTCACATTATTCGATGACGGTGCGAGAGTTTTGCTTGTGCATGGTGGCGAGCATGTGTTTGGGGACGGCGTGGACCATGCAACTGCTGATGGTCGCGCTCGCGGCGGCCTTGGCTGCATCGCTGCCGTTTTTGGTCGCGTAGCTGTGGCGGAAACGCTTGAGCATGGCGATGTCGTTGCCGCCGTCGCCGTAGACCGCGACCTCGTCCTCGGCAATACCGTAGTAGCCCGCCAGCCAGGCCACGCTCTCGCCCTTGTTGCACGCCACGTCCGTGATCTCGAACATCACCGGATCGAACGGCGCGTTGACCACGCGGTCCGAGCGCTCGGCCAAATACGCCTTAAGGTCGCGCTCCAGCTCGGGTGAGGTCACGCGACAATTGATCTTGCATACATCGTGACGCAAGATATCGCCGATCGACTGATCGAAATACTGCTCCTCGTGATACCCGCCACGTGCACGCATGCCGCGCATCACAATACGCTTGATGGGGCTGTCCTTTTTAAAGCCCGCCTGGTGCATCTCGAACGATCCGCTCGAAAACATGCCGTCGGGCGTGGAGCAGTCAAAACAGATATCCGGAAACTCCTTGAGCAGCTCCTCGGTGATCTGTGGGTCGATGGTCCAGGTCTTGAGCACCTCGCCATGACTGTCGCGCACGATGGAGC
>CAJKEF010000270.1 GCA_905198825.1 uncultured Collinsella sp.
GCTCGACGCTGCAAACGCCCCTAAGCGGCAATCTGACGTTCAATTTCAAGGGCGCGACCAGAAGGTCAGCGCCCTTTCATTTCACGTCACCTTGCTCGCTTAGGGTCGTTTTCGCTGACATTGCCGGAGCATCGAGGTTCACTTTGCCGACGCTTTAGCGGGCTGGATTGCACGGGCTGCTTGGTTGTTGCTACAGTAGCGGGGCGTACCGGGGGTCCGGTGCGCCCTGTTTTTATTTGACCATGAGGCGGCGCGCAGCCATACGCGTGCGGACACCACGCCCAGATTGAGTGCGAGGATGTTCCATGGCCCAATACGCTGCCAACGAAATCGAAAACATGCCCGATAGCCCTGTGGCCCGTGAGGATTTGGGCGCGGGCGGTATTCCCCGGGGCGCCGGCGCACGCTCTCCGCTGTTCTGGAAGGTTCTGCTACTTTCGGTGGCAGTCGTCTGGGGCTACTCCTTTACGACCATGAAGGACGCGCTCGACACCATTCCGGTGTTTGAACTGCTCTACGTGCGCTTTCTGCCTGCGGCGTTGGTCATGTTTGTCATCTTCCACAAGCGCATTATCGCGCACCTCAATACCCGCAACCTTATCGTCGGACTTGGAATGGGCACACTAATGTGGGCCGCCTACGTCCTGCAGACAGTCGGCCTGGCGCACACCACGGCGGGCAAGAATGCTTTTTTGACGGGCACGTATTGCATCCTCGTGCCATTCGCGAGCTATTTTCTGAGCGGCGAAAAACTCACCCGCTATAACCTGGGCGCGGCACTGCTGTGCTTGGCGGGCATTGGCCTCGTCGCACTCGATAGCGTTGAATTCAACATTGGTGACGTCATTACGCTGGCGGGCGCGGTCTTCTTCGCCGTCCAGATGGCGGTGACCGCCAAGTACGGTCGCAAAATGGACATCAACGTCATCACGTTTTGGATGTTTGTGGGCAACGGCGTGCTGAGCCTGATCTCGTCGCTGCTATTCGAGACCCAAGCGCCTCTGTCCGTTTGGACGCCGAGCTTTATCAGTGTGATGGCGTTTCTCTCGGTGGGCTGCACATGTGTGGCCCTGCTCATCCAAAACGTCGGCCTGGCGCATGTCCCGGCCTCGACGGGTTCACTGCTCCTTTCGATGGAGTCGCCTTCGGGCGTGTTGTTTTCGGTGCTGCTGATGGGGGAGGCGCTCACCTCGCGCCTGCTTGCCGGCTTTGCGCTCATCTTCCTGTCGATTATCTTGAGCGAGACGCATTTCGATTTCTTGCGCCGAAAATCACACCCGCAATTGTAAACAACTTGTTGCGCCGCCCTCCCAGGGCGGCATTTTTTATGTCATGCCCTTACAGTTGTGCCTTGCACTTTACGCTATCAAAGTGCGTGCTGCAAAAACGTTACTGGAGGGCATCTATGGCACCAGCTCTGTCCGATTTTCAACCGCAACCAGCGCCTCAGGCTACCACAGCGGCGCAGACCGCTATCGGTGACGGCCTTGTCGCAGAAGCTCGGGCTTTTGCAGACGAGCTCGCTGCGTGGCGACACGATCTACACCAGATGCCCGAGCTCGGCAACAATCTTCCGCAGACGTCTGCCTATATCCAGGCACGTCTGGACGAGATGGACATCCCCCATACCACGCTCGTCGACGGTTCCTGCGTCGTTGGCCTGATCGGTGCCGGTGCGGCCGCGGCCGCTCAGGGCAATGGCACGTGCAAGGACGAGCAGGCCGGAACGGTCGTCATGCTCCGAGGCGATATGGATGCCCTGCCCGTTGTCGAGGAATCCGGCGAGCCCTTTGCATCCACCAATGGTTGCATGCATGCTTGCGGTCACGATATGCACGCGACGGCGCTGCTTGGTGCGGCGCGCCTGCTCAAGGCCCGCGAGGCCGAGCTCGTCGACGCCAATGCCACCGTCAAACTGCTGTTCCAGCCGGGCGAGGAGACCTTTGAGGGAGCACGCGCTGCCATCGCCGACGGCTTGCTCGAGAACCCGCGTCCCCAGGCTGCCTTTGCCATGCACGTTAATAGCCAGTCGCCGCTTGGCCTGGTGCTCTACGGCAGCCCGGCGCTCTCGGGCGTGTACGGTTTCCGCATCACGCTGCAGGGCAAGGGTGGCCACGGTTCCAGCCCCGAGATCTGCATCGACCCCATAACGGCCGGTGTGCATGTGCACCTGGCACTTCAGGAGCTCATCGCTCGCGAAGTGCCGGCGGCCAAGGAGGTCGCACTGACCGTGGGTAAGTTTGCCGGTGGCCAAGCGGCCAACGTCATTCCAGATACCTGCGTACTGGAAGGCACGCTGCGCGGCTTCGACGTCGAGCTCATGGAGCACCTCAAGACCCGCATCGCGGAGGTCGTCAAAGGTGTTGCCACGACGTATCGCACGCCGGCGACTATCGAGACGCTCTCAGATGTTCCCCCGCTCGTCCTCGATGACGACATGACCCAGGCTTCGCTTGGCTATGTGGGTGCGACGCTGCCCAAGGCCGCCTTCCTGCCGCTGTTCCATGCCATGGCGAGCGAGGACTTTGCGCTTATCTCGAGCGAGATCCCGAGTGCGTACTTTACCGTGGGCGCCGCTGTAACCGATACGGACGAGCACTTTGCCCAACACCATCCCAAGGCACGCTTTAGCGATGCCGAGCTGCCGCTCGGCGCCGCGGCTTACGCGGCGGTCGCTTTGGGCTATATCGCCGACCACCGGTAGCACCCAACCTTGCCTTTCAAGCCTGCGGGCATGGCCGCAAGGCCTATGCCCTTGTCTTTCAAGGCAATCTTGGGCACTACCGGCGCCCGGCGC
>CAJKEF010000271.1 GCA_905198825.1 uncultured Collinsella sp.
CTCGAGACCCTCGAGACCTGCCTTGACCTGGTTGCAGACGAAGTCGACATAGGTGCCGGCCTCGCGAACCTCCTCGGGCTCACCGCAGCAGAAGACGGGAACGATGCCAGCGGCAACGAGGGCCTTGGCCTTCTTGTTCATATCCTCGTCGGTCTCGTGGAAATATCCACGACGCTCGGAGTGACCGATGATGCAGTAAGTGCAGCCAGCGGACTTGAGCATGTCGCAGGAGGACTCGCCGGTGTAGGGCAGCCTGCATGCGGGCGTGAACGGTGGTGATGTCGATGGTCGGCGGGCAGACGAGGACCTCAACGCCCTCGGGAACTTCGGGCAGAGCCTCGGCGAGCTCGTCAGCGAGCTTAGCGGCAGCGGCAACGTCGTTGTTCATTTTCCAGTTGCCGGCGATGAGTTTAGTGCGATTAGGCATCGAGAAGCGCCTCCACTCCGGGGAGAGCCTTGCCCTCGACGAGCTCCATGGAAGCGCCGCCACCGGTGGAGATCCAGCTCATCTTGTCGGCAAGATCGAACTTGTTGACGGCTGCGACGGAGTCGCCACCGCCGATGATGGAGGTGCCGCCGTTGGCCTTGAGCTCGGCAACAGCCTCGGCAACGGCCTTGGTGCCGTGCGCGAAGTTATCGAACTCGAAAACGCCCATGGGGCCGTTCCAGAAGACGGTCTTGGCGCCCTTGATCTCATCGGCATAAAGCTCCTCGGTCTTGGGGCCGATGTCCATGCCCTCACGATCGTCGGGGATAGCGTCGGAAGCGACAACCTCGGGGACAGCGTCCTCGCCAAAGTGATCGGCAACGCGGTTGTCGATGGGGAGCAGGATCTTGACGCCCTTCTCCTCGGCCTTCTTGAGCATCTCGCCAGCGCGCTCGACCCAGTCCTCCTCTTTGAGGGAGGTACCGACGGTCTTGTAGCCCTTGGCCAGGAAGAAGGTGTAGGCCATGCCGCCACCGATGATCAGGGTGTCGGCGGAATCGATCAGATGATCGAGGACACCGATTTTGGAGGAAACCTTGGAACCGCCGACGATGGCGACGAAAGGACGCTCAGGATCAGCGAAGATGCTGGTCAGCGTGTCGACCTCCTTCTCAAGTAGGAAGCCTGCGACAGCGGGGAGATAGGCGGCCGGGCCCACGACGGAACCCTGTGCGCGGTGAGCGGTGCCGAAGGCGTCGAGAACGAAGATGTCGCCGTAGGAAGCGAGCTTCTTGGCGATCTCGGGATCGTTCTTCTTCTCACGCTTGTCGAAACGGACGTTCTCGAGAACGAGGACCTTGCCCGGCTCGACAGCGGCGACAGCCTCAGCAGCCTTCTCGCCATACGTGTCGGCAACAAAAGCAACGTCAAGGCCAGAGAGCTCAGCGAGCTTCTTGGCGACGGGCTCGAGGGAAAGCTCGGGCTGGAAGCCGGTGCCATCGGGACGGCCGAGGTGGCTCATGAGGATGACGCGAGCGTTGTGCTCAACGAGATAGTTGATGGTGGGCAGGGCAGCCTTGATACGGGTAGTGTCACCAACGACGCCATCCTTGATAGGCACGTTGAAGTCAACGCGGACGAGAACGCGCTTGCCGTCGACATCGATGTCGCGGACGGTCTTCTTGGTAAAGGCCATGTTTGCTTCTACCTTTCGTACATGTGTGCACGTATGTGCGCACGGTTTCCAATAAAAAAGGACGCGACCCCAGAGCATAAGCCCTTAAAGGCCGCGCCCTTCTTTAGACGCTCAACGAGCTATTCGCTAAAAGCTAAATTAAGCAACGAACTTCTCGAAGTACTTGATGGTGCGGACCATCTGAGAGGTGTAGGAGTTCTCGTTGTCGTACCAAGAGGTGACCTGAACGAGGGTCTGGCCGTTGCCGAGATCAGAGCACATGGTCTGAGTGGCGTCGAAGATGGAGCCGTGGGTCTCGCCGACGATGTCGCGGGAGACGATCTGGTCCTCGTTGTAGGCGAAGGTATCGGGGATGGTCTCGGCGTAGGCCTTCATGGCAGCGTTGACCTCGTCGACGGTGACCTTCTTGTCAACGACGGCGTAGAGGTTGGTCAGCGAGCCGGTCGGCGTCGGGACGCGCTGGGCGGCACCGATGAGCTTGCCGTTGAGCTCGGGGAGAACCAGGCCGATGGCCTTGGCAGCGCCCGTGGTGTTCGGGACGATGTTCTCGGAGCAGGCGCGGGAGCGACGGAAGTTGCCCTTGCGCTGCGGGCCGTCGAGCGGCATCTGGTCGCCGGTGAAGGCGTGGATGGTGGTCATGATGCCGGACACGATGGGAGCGAAGTCGTTCAGACCCTTGGCCATCGGGGCGAGGCAGTTGGTGGTGCAGGAAGCAGCGGAGATGATGTTGTCCTCAGCGGTCAGCGTCTCGTGGTTGACGTTGTACACGATGGTGGGCAGATCGCTGCCAGCCGGAGCGGAGATGACGACCTTCTTGGCGCCAGCGTTGATGTGGGCCTGAGCCTTAGCCTTGCTGGTGTAGAAGCCGGTGCACTCGAGAACGACGTCGACGTCGAGGTCGCCCCAAGGCAGGTTGTTGGCGTCGGCCTCCTTGTAGATCTTGATCTCCTTGCCGTCAACGGTGATGGAATCCTCGCCAGCGACGACCTCGTGATCGCGAGCATAGTTGCCCTGCGTGGAGTCGTACTTCAGCAGGTAAGCGAGCATATCGGGAGAGGTGAGGTCGTTGATAGCGACGATCTCGGAGCCCTCATGACCGAACATCTGGCGGAAGGCCAGACGACCGATGCGACCGAAGCCGTTAATAGCAACCTTTACTGCCATTGTGT
>CAJKEF010000272.1 GCA_905198825.1 uncultured Collinsella sp.
AAGCGGCGTCGCCATGGAAATTTTCGCACGTCGTGCTGACACGACGGGAGGCTCAAAGGCAAACCCCATCGCCAGCAAAAACCACGTGAGCGCATAGGTTGCAATTAAGGCGGCAACGAAACCGCTCGCCACGGCGCGCTGGGAAAACACGGTACATGCAACCGCGATCAGCACCGGAACCTCGCAGGCAGAAAGCGCTAGTACGCCATGCAGGAACCCCGTGCGACGATCGTGTGCCATGGCGCCGGCGGCAATACCCGCCATGCCCGGCAGCGCCAGCGCGAGCGCGGCAACGATACCCGGCAGCGTACCGGACCACGAAATGTACCCCACGGCAACCGTCGCACGAGCACCAGACGCCAGCAGTGCCGCCGACACCACCACAACGGCCCATACGAGGCCGCAGGCAGACGCAGCGCCGATCATCGCAGCGCGACGGACCACGCGGCCGGACGCGTCCATGGGACAGGGCGTGAGCGGCTCGCCGCGAAGCGAGCGACCGACGTTTTGCGCGTAGTGGTCGCAAAACGTCGTAAGCGCCGCCTCCACCGCGGCGGGCTCGGGACGATCGCCCTGATTACACGACAGGCAGGCCATCACCACATCGAACAGCTGAGCGTCGACAAACGCCAGCGCATCGCGCAGATCCTCGGAATTTGGATCGAGCCCCAGCTGCTGAGCCTGTTCGGCCGCGGCAAGTGCCACATCGGGCTCGCGTCGCAGCAGTTGCGTCAAGTCGCAGCCGGGCGCGTGGGCGCCGACGGGATAGTCGGGCAGCGTATCCATCTTGAGGCGATAAGGGCTGGCGATATCGCGCGTCTTTTTGCGCGAGCCCGAAGTACCCGACGTGCCCGGCGCTACTTCGTACGGCGCGACACCGGCGATGAGCTCATAGACCGTGCTCGCCGCGGCATACACGTCGATTGCCGGCGACATGCGCAAAACGCGCAGGTCGGCAATATCGTCGGTGAGCATCTCGGGCGGAGCGTAGGCAACCGTCGCGCGACGCAACGTGGCGTAGCGCTCTGTAAAGGACTCCCTGCCGCCGGTTCCCGCCACCGCAGAGGCGGGCTCGAGCGCCAGCGACGAGCCAAAATCGATGAGGCACAAATCGAACGTGCCTTCGGCAAGCTGTCGGTCGAGCGGCAGGCGCGCCGTGCGCACCATAATATTAGCGGGCGAGATATCGCGATGGACAAAGCCCTCGCCCACCAGGCTCATACGGCAGAGCAGATCGAACAGGTCGCGACCCAGACGCGCCGCCACAAGCGGCGACAGGCGTCCGGCATCGTCCACGGCGAGTCGCGAACGCAAGCGGGCAAGCGTCTCGCCCTCGACCCATTCCATGACAATTGCAGGCACACCGTCGACCTCGCCCCAGCCATAGAGGCGGGGAAAGCCCTTAAGGCCCGAAAGGGCGCGGTGGCATTCATATTCCTCGCGAAACGCCGCCTTGAACTTAGCGACCAGCGCCTCGTGAGCTGCATCGTCGTCAAACTCATCGCGCGTCGGCAAGATAAGCTGCTTGAGCGCCACGGCCTCGCCTTGGGCGTTGACGGCACGCGTCACGCGGCCGATACCGCCACGGCGCATGGTGGCATCGTCGGCAAACAGCATCGTAAAACGACGCAGATAGGCAGGCAGTTCGTCCTGACCGAGCGCAATGGCCGGCTCAAACCCGTCGACACGCGCCAGGCGCAGGCCCACCATGGGATCACGGTTGAGCGACTGGGCTGCCGTAGAAGCGAGGTCGTTCGTCATAAGGCGATCGCCGCCAGACTATTGTTGAAGTTATTGAGCGCAATGTCGTCGTCACCACAGCGTTCGACCCATATGCATAAATTAGTGTAGCAACCCCACAAATGGCCAAACTGCTCGTACCACTTCGAGTTGGTCGGAAATGTCTGTCGACCAAACTCTGCGCGGATGGCATACATCTCTCCGACCAATCTCTTGCACGGTTCATAATCCCCCGTAGAGTTATAGGTCGAGACCACGTCATTGGCACGAGAGACATAGCCGTCGAGCATGTTGTACTTGGTCACAAGCCAACTGTGAATGCTCTCTTCCTCAGCAGCGGAAAGGCCGCCGGAGTTTGCATCGTTGTCAGTGTTGCCGCCCGTCGAGCCGCCGTTTCCAGACCCTCCGGTAGAAGAGCCCGACCCAGAGCCGCCGCCCGAACTCGATGAATCCGAGCCGGAGCCAGAAGTATCCGAGCTACCGGGCTTTCCGGACTGCTGGGCGTCCTGCTCCTTTTGCTGCTCGACCTTATTCACCGTTGCCGCCACGCTATTGTTGGACAACCGATCGATGATCTTGGTGTTGGTGAGCACGATGGTTTTGCCGTTGGCAAGCGTGACTTCGTTGTCCGGGGCCTCGGCACCGTCCGCATCGTCGGTGCCAAACACAATATGCGCGACCACGCTTGCCCAAGCATATCCAGTCGTGGTGCCCAGATCACTTTTGACCTCATGCCCCACGCGCGGTTCGCGTGCGGCATGCGCCTGCATCATGGACGGCACGGTCATGCCATAGGCCGAAACGCCAGCTATGACCAGCACCAGCGAGCACGATAGCAGTGCGTACGCCCGCGGCGCCAAGCCCAGTCGGCGTCGCATGCGCACCGCGGCGCCGCGCTTTGTCTGAGTGCCACCGGGCCGCATGCGTTCTCCTCCAACAAAAACACGCCGCTCAGAAGCGGCGCATTCATTCAAATCCATATTTGAGTGTATCAGCGAACCCAAAAAGTTGCGCAACGAATGGGCAAATTAAGGATGCGAGCGGAAGCAT
>CAJKEF010000273.1 GCA_905198825.1 uncultured Collinsella sp.
ACGACCCGAGCCACGCTTGGTCCGACGGCGCTCAGGCCCTCACCCCCGACCAGTTCGACGACACCATGCGCCGCATCCGCGCCATCCGCGAGGTCGTCTGCCAAGAGACCGTTCAGGAGTAACCCATGGGTACGGTGAGAAACGCACGCGTCAACCAGGGTGGACCCAAGTGCGCCGGCATCGTGGGCCTGGGCCTCATCGGCGGCAGCTTTGCCCGCGGCTATGCGCAGGCGGGCGTCCGCGTGCTGGCCTGGGACCCCGATGACGATGTCATGACGGCCGCCAGCATGGGCACTGTCGCCGGAGAGCTCAACGACAAGACACTCGCCGAATGCGACATCATCGTCCTGGCTTGCTACCCCGAGGCCTGCATCGAGTGGCTCGAGGCGCATGCCCAGGCACTCGCCGACGCCACCGACACCGAGGCCATCATGGGCCCCGTGGTGATCGACACGGTGGGCGTCAAAGGCATCGTGTGCGAGCGCGCCTTTGAGCTTGCCCGCGAGCACGGCTTTTACTTTGTGGGTGCGCACCCCATGGCGGGCACGCAGTTCTCGGGCTACGCACACTCTCGCGCCGACCTGTTCCAGGGCGCACCGCTCGTGCTTGTACCGCCCGCAGTGGACGACGCGCTTAAGCTGGAGCTTTTGGGCCAGGTGCGCGAGATGGTACGCCCCTTAGGCTTTGGCAAGTTCAGCGTAACGAGCGCCGCCGAGCACGACCGCGTCATCGCCTTTACGAGCCAGCTCGCGCACGTCGTCTCCAACGCCTATGTTAAGAGCCCGACCGCTCAGGTCCACCACGGCTTTTCGGCCGGCAGCTACCGCGACCTCACCCGAGTAGCGCACCTCAATCCGCAGATGTGGTCCGAGCTCATGATCGACGACGCCGACGCGCTCGCCTTCGAGATCGATCATCTGATCGAGTCGCTTGGCGCCTACAGCCGTGCGCTCAAAGACCGCGACCAGCGCTATCTGGAGAATCTCCTTGCCGAGGGCGACCGTATCAAGCGCGCACTCGACGACGAGAGCGCCCATTAGACCACCCCATCACGCCAGGTCGAAAGGACCGAAGCTTATGGCGATTACCATCGATATCGACACTGCACGCCCCTACCAGGTGCATGTTGGCACGTTTTTGCTGGAGCAGGCGGGACCGCTCGTGCGCGCCACTGCCGGCGGCACCAAGGCCGTCATCGTGACGGACACCAACGTGGGCCCGCTCTACCAGATGCCCGTTAAGCAGAGCCTGGAGGCGTCAGGCTACGAGGTGAGCGTCTGCACCTTCGAAGCAGGCGAGGCCCATAAGCGCGCCGAAACCTATGTTGCCATTTTGGAGTTTGTGGCCGAGCACGAGCTTTCGCGCTCCGACGTGATCGTGGCACTCGGCGGCGGCGTCGTGGGCGACGTGGCCGGCTTTGTGGCCGCCACCTACATGCGCGGCTGCAAGTTTGTGCAGATTCCGACGAGCCTGCTCGCCATGGTGGATTCGTCGGTGGGCGGCAAGACCGCCATCGACCTGGCTGCAGGCAAGAACTTGGCCGGCGCCTTTTGGCAGCCGAGCGTGGTTATCGCCGACGTGGGGTGCCTGGCCACCCTCACGCCCGAGCAGTTCGCCGACGGCTGCGGCGAGGTCGTCAAGCACGCCGTGATCGCCGACCCGGAGCTTTTCGCCGAGCTGGAGAAGACCCCGCTCACGCTTGAGCTGCTGAACCGCGACGTGGCCCGCGTGGCGCTCATCATCGCCCGCAATATCGACATTAAGCGCGCCGTGGTCGTTGCCGACGAGCGCGAAACCAATCAGCGCAAGCTCCTCAACTTTGGCCACAGCGCCGGGCACGCCGTCGAAGCCTGCGAGCACTTTGAGCTCGGCCACGGCAACTGCGTGTCGATTGGCATGGGCATCATCACGCGTGCCGCAGCGCTGCACGGCATTTGCGATGCCGAACTTCCCGGCCGCATCGAAGAGCTCTGCGCCCGTCATGGCCTCAAGACCCGCTGCGAGCTGTCGGCCGACGCCGTCTTTGCCGAGGCGCTGCACGACAAAAAACGCGCCGGAGACACGATCGACCTGGTGATTCCGCACGGCATTGGCCGCTGCAGCATCGACCGCACGCCGCTTTCCACCTTCCATGATTTAATTGCCGAGGGCCTCGGCCAGAAGGGAGACGCATCCGCATGCTAGCCCGCATCACCCCCTCCCCGCTCAAGGGCACCGTTCCCGCCATCGCGTCTAAGTCGATGGCGCACCGCCTCATCATCTGCGCTGCGCTCGCCAACGGCGAGACGCACGTCACTTGCAACACCACCTGCGCCGATATCGAGGCCACGGTGCGCTGCCTCACGGCCCTGGGTGCCCGCATCGTGACCGTCGATGATGGCTTCCAAGTCCATCCCACCATGAAGAGTATTGAGTTCGGCCTGCTCAAGGCACTTGCGGGCGGCACGCTCGACTGCGGCGAGAGCGGCTCCACGCTCCGCTTTATGCTGCCCGTCGCCTGCGCGCTGGGGGCAGAGGCCACCTTTGTGGGCCAGGGCCGCCTGGGCGCACGCCCCCTCTCCCCGCTCTCCGACGAGATCATTGCCGCCGGCTGCGACCTGCAGGGTCTGGGCGGCTTCCCGCTCAAGACAAGCGGCCGCATGCGCCCGGGTACCTTTATCCTGCCGGGCAATGTGAGCTCGCAGTACATCTCCGGCTTGCTGCTGGCAGCCCCGCTTTTGGCCCAGCCCTCCTGCGTGCAGGTAACCGGCCTTATCGAGAGCCGCCCCTATATCAACCTGACC
>CAJKEF010000274.1 GCA_905198825.1 uncultured Collinsella sp.
GGGACATGAACGTCGATCCCACCGAGCTGCTCGAGAGCGTCGCCGATACGCCCGAACAGCAACAGCTCGACGGCCTCGAGAGCGAACAACTCAACGACGTCAACTTCTAGCGACGTCACAAATCAACGACAGCGGCCCTGCACCTCGCGAGAGATGCAGGGCCGCTTTGCATTGCAGTAAAGCTATCGGCTACGAACGACGCGGCTCGGGAACCACGAGCCTATCGGGGCTCGCGCCCTCGGCATCCATCAGGCTCACGTAGCGAATCGACGGATCCCCATACATCGCGTAGTAATAATTGCCCGTGCGCGCGCTAAAGCATCCGGTGTAGATAGTCTTCTCGAACTTGCCATCGCCCATCCTGGACGCCCCCTCGATCATCACCACGCCCTCGAGCGAGCGGAACATGCGGACGACGTTTTCGGTCTCGCTCTCCTTTTGCGGGTAATTGGCATTGAGGTACGCCGCCTTTACAAAACGGCTCGGCGAATAGCAATCGCCCGGAATGCCGCGCATGCCGGCACCGGCTCCATAGGGCTTAAGCTCGGCGCCACGCCATGTCGCCGTCTGCGGAAAATCGCTTGTGGCCGTGATATAGGTGCGCAGGTTTTCCATGTGCCACGGGAAAGTCGGCTGATTGGCAAGGGTGTCGACCGGATTGTCGTATACATGCAGGCCGTCAGCCATCATCTCGACCACGATGCTGCGCTGGCTGTCGCCGATAATCCAATGGAGCAGCGACACGCCCAGCCCCTCTCCGGCAGATTTGGCGACAATCACCGTGTCGCGCAGCGCGGCCTCGACCTCATCGACCGTCGAGAACGTCGCTGCCACCCACAGGGGAAACTCATAGGCCGCGATATTGTTCTTGCCGTCGACAGGGCCCTCGGCATACTCGGCATAACCCGGGAAATTGAGACCCGCCACGGCGAGGCCCGCATCGTTGCCGCAATCGAAGAACATAGGGTAGTTCTCGTAATCGATGCACATGCCGATTACCGCGTGCGCCGCCGACGCATCGTCGATAAACGAATACGGGACGTGGAACCCGCGCGGCATCACGCGAACCTGTTGGCCGTAGTCAAAGCTCCAGTCTAGGTTGCGGCCTAGATACATGTGACCAGAATTATCGGTAAATCGAATGCTCGTACACATAGCGCCTCCTAGCATTACGTTCCTGCTAAGGTTATTGTCACCAAACAAAAAGGCGCTAAACACAAAAGCCCGGACATGACAACAATGTCACGTCCGGACCAAAAGAGACGAAGTGCGGTGCTTTGGTCCCCTTAGACCAACTTTCCTAGACAGTGGTCAATCATGTGTTGAATCATCTGCGCCTCGAAGCCCACAAAGTCCTGCTTGCGCTCGCGCATCTTGCCGTCGACGATCACGTCATAAGCGACCTTGCACTTGATATAGCGCGTGGACTTGGTGACCTCCTCGTGCGTCAGGCAGCTCTCCTCCATCTTGCTGGCGCCCAGGCCAAACACCAGACGGGGGTTGTAGAGCACGTGGGGCTCGCCGGCGTCGTCCAGATAGACGCAGACCTTCTTGGTAACGCCAATCTGGTTAGCGGCAAGGCAGCCGGCATCGTCGAGCGACTTGATGGTATCGATCAGGTCCTGTGCCACCGACTCGTCCTCGACGGTCGCAACCTCGCAACGCTGGGACAGGATAGCCTCGTCGTGGCAAAGCTCTTTAATCATACGTTCCTCCATAGGGGTCGTTGTAACCGCTTAAGTATACGGTACCCACACATTTTCATGCGAAAAATACCGTCCGTCTGCTACAAAGCGCCGAACATCAACATGCGAGGAACAACAGCGTCGTAAAGGGGCTATAGTGGGTGAGTTCGTGTCAATCGGCCTAAACTCGGGGCCGAGCAAGGAAAGGGTATGCATGGACGAACTATTTCACGTCAGCGAGCGCAAGTCCACAATCGGGACCGAACTCCGCGCTGGACTGACAACATTCCTGGCGATGGCCTACATCATCGCCGTCAACCCCGCGGTGCTCTCGGGCGCTGGCATCGATGCGGGAGCGCTCGCCTGCGCCACCTGCCTGGGCGCCGGCATCATGACCATCTGCATGGGCATCTTCGCCAACCGCCCGCTCGCCTGCGCGTCGGGCTTAGGCGTCAACGCGATGATCGCTGGAATCACCACCACCGTCTGCGGCGGTGACTGGCACGTGGCCATGAGCGTCATCTTCCTCGAGGGTATCGTCATCTTGCTGCTCGTGCTTTGTGGCCTGCGCGAGGCCATCATGGACGCCATCCCGGTTGTCCTGCGTCACGCCATCTCGGTGGGTCTGGGCCTGTTTATCGCCATGATCGGCCTGTGCGATGCCGGCATCATCACCGCTGGCGCCGGTACGCTCGTCGGCCTGGGCGACATCGCCTCCCCCACCTTTATCGTCGGCATCATCTCCATCGTCGTGACGGTTGCCCTGGCTTCCCGCAACGTGCCGGGCTCGCTGCTCATCGGCATCATCGTCGCCGTTATCGCCGGTATCCCGCTGGGCGTCACCCACGCCCCCGAGGGCCTTATCGCCCCACTCGACTTCTCGACCTTTGGCGCCCCGTTTGCCAGCACCGCAGACGGCAACATGGCCATCGTGAAGGTTCTGACCGACCCGATGCTGCTCGTCGTTGCCTTCTCGCTGCTCATGAGTGACTTCTTCGACACTATGGGCACCGCGATGGCCGTCGCCAAGCAGGGCGAGTTCTTGACCGAGGACGGCAATGTCGAGGACATCCGTCCCATCC
>CAJKEF010000275.1 GCA_905198825.1 uncultured Collinsella sp.
ACGATGTGACGCTGGAACTCCCGCTGGGCAAGACGCTCGGCATTATCGGCGGTACGGGTAGCGGCAAGTCCACGCTCGTCTCGCTCATCCCGCGCCTGTACGATGCGAGCACCGGCAGCGTGAGCGTGATGGGCGCCGACGTGCGCACCTGGCCGCTCGACCAGCTGCGCCGTGTGGTCGCGACCGTTCCGCAGCGCGCATCGCTGGTGAGCGGCTCCATCCACAGCAACCTGACCTGGCGCGATGAAGCTGCGACCGACGAGGAGCTCTGGGCGGCACTCGACATGGCGCAGGCCAGCGAGTTCGTGCGCAACAAGCCGCAGGGGCTCGATACCCCGGTCGAGGCGGGCGGCAAGAACTTTAGCGGTGGCCAGCGTCAGCGCCTGACTATCGCGCGTGCCTTGGTTGGTTCGCCTCAGATATTGATCATGGATGACTCCGCGTCGGCGCTCGACTTTAAGACCGACGCGGCGCTTCGCCATGCCATTCGCGAGCGCAGCGTGCGCGGTGCCGTCGAGGGCGGGCTGCCGCTCACGACGGTTATTGTGAGCCAGCGCGTCTCGACCGTGCGCGACGCCGACATGATCTGCGTACTCGACCACGGCTCGGTTGCGGGTCTGGGCACGCATGACGAGCTGTACGCGACCTGCCAGCTCTATCGCGAGATTTGCCAGTCGCAGCTGCGCCGCGAGGAGCTCGAGGGCCAGCAGGGGAGCGCAGCGCTCGCGCCCACTCCGGCGCCCGCGTCCACCCTAAGCCCCGCGTCCGCCCCGACTGCCCCGGCATCCGTCTGCGCAAAGGAGGGCTGCTAAATGAATCCGTACACTTCCTCCGGTTCGGTCGCCACGATGACGGCCAACGTGTCCGGTAACGATAACCTCAACGACCTGGGCGACGGTCCGCGCCAGCCCGGCGACCCCGAGCGCTATCCCGTGGGTGCGGTGACTCGCCGTCTGATGGGCTACGTTCGTCCGCATCGCATTTCGTTTACGGCGTCGTTTGTGAGCGCCGCCATCTCCGTGATTCTGCAGCTCTACACGCCGATTCTCATTGGTGAGGGCATCGACCTGATTATTGCTGCCGGGCAGGTGGACTTCGACGCGCTGCTGCCGCTTGTCACCAAGCTCGCGATTGTCGTCGTAGGTGCCGCGGCTTTCCAGTGGCTGCAGGGCTATTGCGTCAACCGCCTGTCCTACGAGACGGTGCGCGACATGCGTGTGGAGGCGAGCGACAAGCTCAGCCGCATGCCGCTCAGCTTTATCGACAGCCATGCCCACGGCGACCTTATGAGCCGCGTGGTCAACGACGTCGATCAGGTGGGCGACGGTCTGCTGCAGGGCTTCACGCAGCTCTTTACCGGCGTCATCACCATCGTGGGCACGCTTGCGTTTATGCTCTCCATCAACCTGGCCATGACGCTCGTGGTGGTGCTCGTCACGCCGCTTTCCATTTTTGCAGCCGGCGCCATCGCCAAGCTTTCCAATAAAAGCTTCACTGCTCAACAGCGCATCCAAGGCCAACTCGGCGGTCATATCGAGGAGTATGTGGGCGAGCAAAAGCTGGTGGATGCGTTTGCCTACGGCCTGAACGCCCAAGCGCGCTTCGACGCCCTCAACGCCGAGCTCTATACGGCAGGTGAACGCGCGCAGTTTATGGGCTCGCTCTCTAACCCCGGTACGCGCTTTATCAACAACATCATCTATGCCGTGGTTGCTGTGATCGGCTGCGTGGGCGTGATCACGGGCGTGCCTGCGGCGCTTACGGTGGGCGGCGTGCAGATTTTCCTGTCCTATGCCAACCAGTACACCAAGCCGTTCAACGAGGTCACCAACGTCATTACGCAGATCCAGACCGCGTACGCCTCGGCGCGCCGCATGTTTGCGCTGCTCGATGCACGCGAGCAGGAGCCCGATGCGGCGGATGCCGTGGAACTTGCCGCCCCGCAGGGTGAGGTGACCTTTGAGCACGTGGACTTTAGCTACGTTCCCGATCGCAAGCTGCTGCAGGATATCTGCATTGAGGCCAAGCCCGGCATGCGCTTTGCCCTGGTCGGTCCTACGGGCTGTGGCAAGACGACGCTCATCAATTTGCTACTGCGGTTTTACGATATCGATGCCGGTCGCATTGCGGTCGATGGCCGTTCCTCGCATAACTACACGCGCGCAAGCCTGCGCCGCGCCTTTGGCATGGTGCTGCAGGACACCTGGCTGTTCGAGGGCACGGTGGCGGAAAACATCGCCTACGGTTGTCCCGATGCCACGCGCGAACAGGTTGTCGAGGCGGCCAAGTGCGCGCATGCGCACAAGTTTATCGTGCAGCTGCCAGGCGGCTACGATACGGTCATCGGCGAGGACGGCGGCACGTTTAGCCAGGGTCAAAAACAGCTGCTGTGCATCGCGCGCGTCATGCTCACCGATCCGGCGATTCTGCTGCTGGACGAGGCAACGTCGAGCATCGATACGCGTACCGAGCTGCAGGTGCAGGCGGCATTCGACGAGCTCATGGCTGGCCGCACGAGCTTTGTGGTGGCGCACCGCCTGTCGACGATTCGCAACGCCGACTGCATTCTGGTCATGCGCGACGGCCAGATTATCGAGCACGGTACGCACGACGAGCTGCTGGCGGCAGACGGCTTCTATGCCGAGCTCTACCGCAGCCAGTTTGTCCAGTAGGGGCTACCGATTAGCGGCAGATGGTTTACATCTGCGTTGTTAGTACTAAGATATTCATCTAATAAATTGCATTAGTGGCTTTAGTTTTGGGGG
>CAJKEF010000276.1 GCA_905198825.1 uncultured Collinsella sp.
GCACATGCTGCCCGATATCGCCGGCGCCACCGCCATGGTCGCAGGCCTGCTCGTGCTGCTTTTCGCCCTCGATTGGCGCTTGGGCGTGGCATGCCTTATCTCGGTCGTCGTTTCGCTTGGCGCCATGGCCACCATGATGGGCGGCAAAGGCGCCGAGTTCATGAAGGCCTACATGGGAGCGCTGGTCAAGATGAACAAGACCGGCACCGAATACGTACGCGGCATCCCCGTGGTCAAGGTGTTTCAGCAGACGGTCTATTCCTTTAAGGCTTTCCACGATGCGATTGCCGAATACGCGGACATGGCACAAAGCTATGCGGGCACGTTCTGCCAAGGTCCGCAGGTACTCAACCTTACCGCGCTCAATGGTCTTGTGGCATTCCTGCTGCCCGTGGCGTTGCTGTTGGCGCCGGGCGAGACGGACTTCGCGCATTTTATGGCCAACTTCACGTTTTACGCGATTTTTTCGGCCGTGGTGCCGACGGCCATGACCAAGCTCATGTTTGTGGGCGAGGCCTCTCAGATGAGCGCCGATTCGCTGGCTCGTATTCGAAGCGTCATGGATTCCAAGCAGCTCTCCGTGCCCGCCCAACCCAGGCACCCTGCCGGCGGCGACGTGCGATTTGAGGACGTGAGCTTTACGTACGAGGGTGCCGAAGCACCTGCTGTCAGCCATGTGAGTTTTAGCGTTTCCGCGGGTAGCACCCTCGCCCTGGTGGGTCCCTCGGGTGGCGGTAAGTCAACCTGCGCAAGCCTGATCCCGCGTTTTTGGGATGTTTCCTCGGGTCGAGTGCTCGTAGGCGGTGTGGACGTTCGCGATATGGATCCACACGAGCTTATGGACCAGGTCGCCTTCGTGTTCCAGACCAACCAGCTGTTCCGGCAAACACTTGCCGATAACGTGCGCGCCTCCAAGCCTACGGCCACTGACGACGAGGTGCGTGCGGCCCTCTCCGCAGCTCAGTGCGACGACATTGTGGCCAAGCTCCCACAGGGCATCAATACTATGCTCGGTGCCGGCGGAGCATATCTTTCGGGCGGCGAGGTCCAGCGCGTGGCATTCGCCCGCGCGATCCTTAAAGACGCGCCTATCGTGGTGCTCGATGAGGCCACGGCGTTTGCCGATCCCGAGAACGAGGCGCTCATCCAGCGCGCCTTTAGCAAGCTGGCGGCGGGTCGCACGGTCATTATGATTGCGCACCGACTCTCGACTGTAGTGGGCGCAGACCAAATCGTGGTGCTCAACCAGGGCAGCGTGCAGGAGTCGGGTACCCATGCCGAGTTGCTGTCTCAAGAGGGCCTGTATGCCAAGATGTGGGCCGAATACGAACAGGCCGCGAGCTGGAAGATCATTGCTGCGGCCGCGGATGACGCCGTCACGAAGGGAGGGGAGGCCTAAATGTTCGCCTCATTCCAAAAGAAGTATTTCCTATCCGATAAAGGCGTCGCCGGAGTAAAACGCGGCATTTTCTGGACCACGCTCACCAATCTTATTTCCATGGCCGGCATGGGCTTTTTATTCCTGGTTATGGCCGGCTTTGTCGAGCATCTCGCCAGCGGGGCTGACCTGCCGGATGCCCTGCCGATTGTGGGCGGCCTCCTGGTCTTTTTCGTGTTGCTCTTTGCCTCTAACTGGCAGCAGTATTACTACACCTACTGCATCTTTTACGAGGAGTGCGGCAAGCAGCGTATGGAGATTGCCGAGCGCTTGCGCAAACTGCCGCTGTCGTTTTTTGGTCGTCGTGATCTGGCCGATTTAACCGAGACCATCATGGGTGACGTCCAGGCTATGGAGCACGCCTACAGCCACGTGCTGGGAGAGCTTTGGGGTGCCATCATCGCAAGCGCCATTGTATTTGTGGCGTCGCTGTTCTTTTGCTGGCAGCTGGCGATCGCGGCGTTTTGGAGCGTTCCCGTGGCCTTTGCCGTGCTGTATCTAACACGCGGCCCCATGACCCCGGTGTTCGACCGCGTGCGCGCCGAGAAGGTCAAGGTTACCGAGGCGATTCAAGAGACGCTCGACTGCGTTCGCGAGATCCGTGCCACCAACCAGGAGGCCCATTATCTTGAGGGACTCAACGTTGTGATCGATGCCGAGGAGCGTGAGACCACCAAGGGCGAGCTCGCTAACGGGCTTTTGGTCAACTCCGCCTTTGCCATCCTGCGTTTGGGTATTGCCACCACGCTGGTCACGGGTGCCGCGATGGTCGCCTCCGGGCAGGTCGACTTTTTGGTGATATTTGCCTTCCTGCTTATGGTGAGCCGTATCTATGCGCCCTTTGACCAGGCGCTGATGCTGATGTCCGAGCTGTTTGCCGCCGAGTCGTCTGCCAAGCGCATGCGTTCCATCATGGAAGAGCCTGTAGCGCGGGGCAGCGAGAAATTTGAGCCCGTGGGCCACGATGTGGTGTTCGATCACGTGGCATTTGGCTATGGTGCGGGCGAGGACGGACGCGCCGGCGAGAAAGTTCTTACCGATGTGAGCTTTACCGCCAAGGAAGGCGAAGTTACGGCGCTGGTTGGTCCTTCGGGCTCCGGTAAGTCAACGGTGAGCCGCCTGGCCGCGCGTTTTTGGGATGCCACCGAAGGCACGGTCACCGTGGGTGGCGTGGATGTTGCGAGCGTTGATCCCGAGGTGCTGCTGCGCGACTACGCCATTGTGTTCCAAGACGTGCTGCTCTTTGACGACACGGTGATGGGAAACATCCGCCTCGGGCGTCGTGATGCCACCGATGAGGAAGTGCTTGCGGCCGCGCGTGCCG
>CAJKEF010000277.1 GCA_905198825.1 uncultured Collinsella sp.
CCGCGTCTTCACGTCGCTCGCGCAGATGAACGGGGCGCTGATGGAGAAGGTGCGCGAGATCAACGCGCGCCCCTTCCAGAAGCGCGACGGCAGCAGGGACGAGGTCTTCATCCGCCAAGAGAAGCCGCTCCTCGTCCCGCTGCCCGGCAAGCCCTACGAGATGGTGACCCGCAAGACCGCCACCGTCAATTTTAACTACCACGTCGCCTTCGGCGGGTCCTGGTACTCGGTTCCGTTCAGCTACGTGAAGCGCGAGGTGGAGGTCTGCGCCACGAAGTCTACGGTGTGGATCGCATGCGACGGCGAGCGCATCGCGATGCACGGACGCCTGCGCGGCCCCAAGGGCTCCTACTCCACGAACCCGGGGCACATGCCCAACTCGCACCGCGACTTCGCCGAATGGGACGGGAACCGCTTCCGCAGGTGGGCGGGGGAAATCGGCCCGTCGTGCGAGGCCGTGGTCGACGGAATCCTCAAGTCCCGCAAGATCGAGCAGCAGTCCTACCGCTCCTGCCGCGGCGTGCTCGCCCTCGCCAAGAAGCACGGCAAGGAGATGCTCGAGCAAGCCTGCGCGAAGGCGCTTTCGTACTCGCCGCGCCCGAGTTACAAGACCGTCAAGTCGATCGCCTCGAAGATGGCGGAATCCGTTCCGGAGGACCCCGACGACGGCGCGTACCTGAGGGGAAGCGGCTACTACCAGAACCTGGATCAAGAAGATGCTGAAGGAGACGATGAATGATGCCAGCCAGCCAGTCAACCATGGACAAACTCTACAGCATGCGCCTATCGGTGATGGCGCAGGCGTACCGCGACCTAGAGGAGATGCCGGGCGTCGCCGACATGACCTTCGACGAGAGGGTCGCCATGATAGTCGACGCGGAATGGGACGCGCGGCGCGTGAACAAGCGCACGCGGCTGCTCCGGCAGGCGGGCTTCCCCGAGCCCGAGGCGAACGTCGCAGACGTCCGTTACGACCCCGACCGCAAGCTGGACAAGGTGAGGATTGCGGAACTCTCGAACTGCGAATGGATACGCAACCACAGGAACGTTCTGCTGACCGGGGCGTCGGGCACGGGCAAAAGCTGGATCGCGAGCGCGCTCGGGGTCGCCGCATGCAACGCCTTCTTCTCCGTGCGGTACGTGCGGCTCCCCGAGATGCTCGACGAGCTGACGGTGGAGAAAGACGAGGAATGGTTCAAGACAAAGAAGCGATACCTCAAGTGCGACCTGCTCATCTTGGACGATTGGCTTTTGGAAAAGGTCAGCGGGAAGGGCGCGCGAGAGCTCCTCGAGATCGTCGAGGGCAGGCTGCGCACAGGTTCCCTGCTGATATGCTCGCAGTTCTCGCCAGCCGGCTGGCATGCCAAGCTCGGCGAGGGCGCAATAGCCGATGCGGTTATCGATCGCATCGTTTATCGCTCGGATATAATCCACATCGAGGGCGATGAGTCCATGCGCAAGCGCATCGGCTAAATCCGTCGCGGGTCGATTACGCCAAGAGGGGCGCTCGCGCGCCCCTCGTTGGTCTAACGGTTGCCGCATTGGCACGTATCAGCCAACCGCGGAACGGTGTAGCAGCGGCACGTGGAACGGCGTAGCAAAATCGGCGTAATAAGCATGGGTGATGCGTTGTCGCTTTATGCCCTTGGATTTCTTGCTTCGACTTTTGGTCATCGGAGCCGGATTCGTAGTTAACCATCTTCTGATTCCATCCCATTGTTAACACTCGCCATGCTATTATCGCCCCTACTCGCCTAGTCGACAAATGACAATGGCGATTACCCGCGTAACGCGCCTCAATTAAGAATATGGATTATCTGGATAAAAGTTCTGGAATTAAAAGCGGGCGCACGACATTAATCACTGTGCGCCCGCTTTAGTCACGTTAGGTAAGCCACTCAAGTATCAGTTAGGCCGCCAACTCCTTTGCGTACCCGAGTAAAAGTTCCGCAAACTTCCCTAATTCCAGATAGTGAATCGAAACGCCTTTTTCAAACGCATAGCGCCAATCTGCAAACGCGTTATCAAACTCGGTGAGGGCATCGTCAAACGCCATGGCCAGCGACGCATTGGCACGTTTTTCGATTTCATCTCGATCATGAGCGGAAAGCTGCGGGTACAAGTCGGCTTTCAACCTATGGCCGAGACCAAACTCATTATTTGAGCTGCGCATCATCATTATTGCTTTCAGGGATAACTCGCAGCTGAATGCAGCGTTAACCACAACCGGATAAAGCATCGAACTAAGCCCTACCATGTCTGTTTGGTCAATACGCTCTTTCGATATGGCCAAAAAAGCATAAGCTTCGTCTATGCATATCTGCACGTCGCCACTTGGCATTTTAAAGCTCCTTACTTAAGACTGAATGTACCAGAAACAGTTTCACCTGTCTGAGCTGTCACCGTTGCCGATACGGTATAGCTTGTATACACGTTGGTTGAAGCGGCTTTAATCTTGTGCTTGGCCCATCCGTCCTGCGCATATTTATTTGAGGACTCCACTGTTGTTGAGAAATCGTCGTTTGATGACGGAGTTCTTGTCTCACCTGTTCTGGCGAAAGTATAAGAATCACTCTCGGATATATTGAAAGAGAATCTAGCTCCCGGCTCACCTCCAGAGAGCTTGTATCTCAACCATACCGTCTTGGAATCAGCACCTGCGCCACTAGCATCCATGTAGAGCTCCATTTCAACGTGCCATGCATAAAGCTCGTCATATAAAGCTGCAGTGTCTTTATAGCC
>CAJKEF010000278.1 GCA_905198825.1 uncultured Collinsella sp.
ACGTGGTCAGCGTATACGTGATCGTCGTCGTCTCGCCAGCATGCAGGTCAACGGTTCCTGAATAGCAGGGAACTCCGTGCCAAGTGGCAGCGAACAGTCCAAACTGAGTCCCCTCGACGGTTAGATCGGTAATGCTGCCGCCTGTCGGCGCAAACAGTGATACATACAAGCGCTCATCGTCACGCGAGGTCCCAGGCGCGCTGGCCACTACGTAGTCGGGCAGCTTACCTGCCTCCTCCTGCGTCATGATGTTCGTCAGGGTAACGGTGATGCGATACGAGCAAGCGCCGTCGCCGTTCTTCACGCCCTGACCAATCTGCGTATCGGCGTTCAGATACCAGTCGAGCTTGGAGAAGCTCAGGTTGTTAAAGTAGACACCAGCAACGGGATCTTCACTCGGGTCATCCGGATCGGGCAGTGAGGCGTCGATGTTCATCTCCTTGATAGCGTTCTGCTCGTCATCGTTTTTCATCCACGCGATCAGGCGGCCCTCTTCGGCACCGCGCTCAACGGCGCTGACAAGGTTCGCAACATCGACGTCGCCGATACCGCCAAGGATCTTGTCAAAGGCAGCGCTGGCGACGGATGCAAAGATGCCGTCCGACTCCTCGACCGGATAGTTCCAGTACACATCATGCATAAGCACCTTCGCCGCGTTAGTACCGTCAACGACTGTACCGTCGGGCAGTGAAACATTACCCACGAGGCCCAACAGATACTGCAGGAATACCGGATCGATACCAATGACGCCATCGACGTCCTGACCATATTCAGACTTCCACAGCGCGGCGACACGCTGTGAATTACGGGGCCAGTCGGGCGAATAGGTGTTGCCCGAGATGTATAGGTTGCTGTGGTCACCAAACAGCGTCTCATCTTCTTCGTCGACGCTCTCAACCGCCTCGTCTTTGCTGCGCGCAATGCAGGGAACAAACTCGCCAATCGACATCTGGCCGTCGGTGACCGAAATCAGACCCTGCGAACCGCCAAAGCCGCCGCAGGCACGAATCTCGACGTTGTTCATGGCGTACATAAGGTAGTTGCGCGTCTGGCCGTTGGCGCCGAGCATCTGGGGAAGGACGGGGGCAACCTTCTCCGCCGCGTCAACCGCGCCGTTGAGGGTGGCAAAGCCGTCCTTGGCCTTATCGACCAGCTCGGTCACCTGAGAAATATGAGTATCGCCAATGCCCTGGATCTTCTCGTTGGCGCTCTTGAACACCTTCGAGCTGCTGGAAAGCGAATCGGCGACCGCCTGCAGCGCGGACACGTTAATCATGCCGTCCTGGAACAGTTTGCCGGGCGTAGCCTGCGAAAGGTTATCGGCCATGGGAACCAGCGCATTGCTCGAGACATCGGACAGGGCGTCAATCATGGTGCGGGCCGCATTGATATCGCTGCCATACACCGGGATAAACGAAGCCGCCGCCCACAGCGGGCTCGAGGTCTCCGCCTTCATGCTGTTGCAGAGCTCATCGATCTTCTTCGCGTCGTCAGGCAGCGTCGAAAAATCGCCCGACGTGACCTTGTCCTTAAGGCCACCGACGATCTCGACAGCCTCCTTCGCTTCGCTCTTTACGGTCTTTGCCGAGTTAAGCAGCATAAAGCCGCTTGCGCCAAGCACAACGAAAAGCACCGCGACTACAGCGGCAATAATGGCGCCAGTGTGACGCTTTTTGCGCTCGCCCTTGCGATGGCGATGACGGACCAGACCGTCAGAGGTCGAACTCGACGAAGCGTCGCTACCGTAGTTCAAGCCAAAATCGTAATAATCTTCCTTGGAACCCGAGCCCGCAAACTCGGCACCGCTATCATCCAGGCGGGCGAACGTGCCAGTCTCGGAGGCGCCGGTGTAAATCGTGCCAAGGTTACCCGTAAGCCCCGCGCCACCGGCAGCGGGAGTATTGTTGGCGGCCTTGTCGGCATTAACGTTGCCGGCGGCATTCGCGGCGTTGGCAGCACCTGCGTTGTTCGCGGGTACCGAAGGAGCCCCGCTCGGCTGCGACGTGGAGGTTGCACCGCCCGCAAAGACATTCCCTCTTGCACGGCCGGTCTTTTTTGCCTTTTGAGACTGCTCGTACAGAGCGGTAAACATCGCCGTCTCGCCCGGGGACACGCGCTTACCGGAACCGCCCTGTCCAGCGCCGCCCGGCGTGCCAGCCTTACCAGCCCCGTTCGGACGCGGCGGAACTGCAGGACGGCCGCTATCGCTGCCCTTAAAGTGATTACCAGCCATAAAGAAATCCTCGCAATTGAGTCGCAATGAAAAAGTCCATAACGTTACTAGTTTATGGCATTTTGAGCATCGACAGCTAAACTCCAGACACGGACGTCAATTGGCGAAAATGCGGCACAACACCTTTTCCGTCTTGGCAGCGGCGCCAGCTACACCGTGAGGAACATCATCACGATGATCATGGCAAAGCCGATAAGATCGGTCGGCAAAAACACCGTGCCCAGCATAACGGCACTCGTGATGGTCGCCGAAACCGGCTCCACGGTTCCGATCAAGCTCGCACGCACCGAGCCGATGTCCTTGACGCCCTGCATATAGAGCATGTACGCCAAAAACGAGCCCACGACCACAAACACCGCGAGCGCCTCGACGCCGGCGGCATCGAGCGCCGGCATATGAGCCCAAGGCTGCACGATAGTGCAGGTGACGATACCAGCCGTGAGCATGGCTGAGCCCGTAACGATGGGGCTGCCGTATTCGGGCAGAATCTTGGCGGGAATCACC
>CAJKEF010000279.1 GCA_905198825.1 uncultured Collinsella sp.
AAGCCCGTTATCGTCCACGCTATCGAGGCCCACCATGCCGACGTCGATCCCAACACGGTGCTCGATGTCCTGGTTCAGGCCGCCGATGCCGTCTCCGCTTCTCGCCCCGGTGCCCGTCGCGAGTCTGCCGAGAACTACATCAAGCGTCTTGAGAAGCTCGAGGAGATCGCCAATTCTCACGACGGCGTCGAGCGCACCTATGCCATGCAGGCCGGTCGCGAGGTCCATGTCATGGTTCAGCCGGACAAGATCTCCGATGCCCAGTCCACAGTGCTTGCGCACGATATCGCCCATCAGATCGAGGAAGAGATGGAGTATCCCGGTCAGGTGCGCGTCGTCGTGATTCGCGAGAGCCGCGCTGTCGATATCGCTAAATAACATGAGCGACGCGAACGAGCTCATCTCATTTATCGCGTCGATGTCGGGGGAGGGCAACCTTCGCGTCGAGGAGAACCTTGGCGAGGGGTATGTCCGCCTCCGCGTTTCGGAGGCCGAGCGCCGTCAGGCCAAGCATGACATTCAGCATGTAGAGGACATTGTCATCGAGATGCTGCGCAATGCTCGTGATGCCGGAGCCGATAAGGTCTATCTTGCCACGACCAAGGAGGAGGGTGTTCGCACCCTCCTCTTCCTGGATAACGGTTCGGGTGTGCCGCAGGATATGCAGGAGCGTATCTTCGATGCCCGTGTCACCTCCAAGCTCGAGAGCATGAAAATGGACCGTTGGGGTGTTCACGGTCGTGGTATGGCGTTGTTCTCTATCAAGCAGAACACGGATGAGGCACGCGTTGTTACATCGGGCGTCGATTTGGGCTCCGCGTTTAAGGTGTGCGTTGCCACCGATCGCTTGGGTGAGCGCGCCGACCAGTCGAGCTGGCCTCAGGCGGTTAAAGACGAAGACGGCCGCTATGTATGTGCTCGCGGCCCCCACAACATCATTCGCGCGGCCTGTGAGTTTGCCCTTGAGGAGCTGCGTTGCTGCGATGTGTATCTGGGCTCTCCGTCCGAGATCGCTGCGACCCTGTACGCTCAGGCTTCGAGTCGTCTCGATACGTCGCGCCTGCTCTTTATCGATGACGAGTGCGAGCTTCCGGTTATCGATCGTTTGGGCCTTGCCTCCGATGCCGAGGACTTTATCAGGATCTGCTCCGGGCTGGGTCTCGAGATGTCCGAGCGCACTGCCCACCGTATTCTGTCGGGACAGATTAAGCCCGTTCGCGGCGTGTCCGCGCGTCTGCTGCGCGAACGCGATTCCACCTCGCATGCGCCGGCACCCGTCGATCTTGCCAAGGACCGTCGAGGCCTTCGTATCGCCAAGGATGATATGGCGCAGTTTTCGCGTGCGGTCGAGCGTGACTTTAACGACCTCGCTGCCCGGTATTACCTCAATCTGTGCGGCGACCCTAAGATTCGCGTTTCGCGTGATCGCATCACGGTGACGTTCGATCTTGCCAAAGAGGAATAAAATCTTTACCGAGTCCGCTCGGTACGATACAGTTATTGCAGTTAAAACGTACTTTTAAACGCAGGAGTTTCTTCATGGATT
Source organism: uncultured Collinsella sp. (assembly GCA_905198825.1). Taxonomy (GTDB): domain Bacteria; phylum Actinomycetota; class Coriobacteriia; order Coriobacteriales; family Coriobacteriaceae; genus Collinsella. The sequence goes on from CAJKEF010000279.1 coordinate 1,547, forward strand.
GCCTGAAGGTATCAAGCAAATCATCGCCCGCGTCCGTTGCCGGCGCCATTGCCGGCATGGTCAAAGATGGCGTCCCCGTCAACATTCAGTGCGTCGGCGCCGGTGCCGTCAACCAGGCCATCAAGGCCGTTGCCATTGCGCGCGGCTTTCTGATTCCGACCGGCTTTGATGTCTCCTGCGCGCCGGTGTTCTCCGACATCCTCATTAACGGGGAGTCGCGCACGGCAATCCGTCTCTCTATCTACGTTCACCAGATTAATCGGGCTGCTATGGATAACGTCGTCATGGACGACGTTAAGCCTGTTGCGTAAACGAGCCATCTGCACGCTTGTAGCACCTATACGCCCCGTCGACACCATCGTTAGGATGTAAGCTCATGGACCAGCGTTCCGTACGCGATATTCTTGCCGGTAAAACCTACTTTATCCGCACCTTTGGCTGCCAGATGAATCAGCACGACTCTGAGCGCGTGAGCGGTCTGCTCGATTCGTATGGTTGCCTCATGGCGCTCGATCCCGAGCATGCCGATATTGTTGTCTTCATGACATGCTGCGTGCGCGAGGCCGCCGATACTCGCCTGTACGGTCAGTGCAATTCCTGCAAAAGCCTGCCGCCTTCGCCTTCGGGCAAGCGCGTGGTTGCCGTGGGCGGCTGTATCGCGCAGCGTGATGGTGAGGGCCTGCTCACCAACGTCGATAACGTCAATGTCATCTTTGGCACGCATTCTATCGCACATGCGGCCGAGCTCATTGCCGAGGCGTTCCTTGACGGCAAGCGTCATATCCGCACCAGTGAGCATGAGGATACGGATGCCATGAGCATGCCGTGGCATCGCGAGACCCAGTATCACGCCTGGGTGCCCATCATGACGGGCTGCAACAATTTCTGTACGTACTGCATCGTGCCGTACGTCCGTGGTCGTGAGAAGAGCCGTCCCTTCGAGGAGATTGTCGACGAGGTGCTCCGCGTGCTGGAGCAGACGAAGAAAACGAAGAAAAAATAACCGACCCCGCCCGGGCGGCGCACGCGCTGCGGCCGGGCGGCAAAGAGTTGACGAGATGGAATACGCGAATATCTATTTTCTGGGTATCGGCGGCATCGGCATGAGCGCCCTGGCCCGCTATTTCCTGCACGAGGGGCGCCGCGTGGCGGGCTACGACCGCACCCCCTCGGCCCT
>CAJKEF010000280.1 GCA_905198825.1 uncultured Collinsella sp.
CGTCCGACGGCACCGTGCACGGTATCGCGGCTGCGATGTTTGCCTTTGCCAAGGAGCGCGCAGATCACCTGCGCATCGACACGCATCAGGACAACCTGCCCATGCAGGGTGCGAGCATCAGGGCGGGGTTCGAGCGTGCCGGCGTCGTGTATGTGTCGGACGGCACGCCGCGTGTTGCGTTCGACTGGTTGCGCGAGGCGTAAGAGCAGGAACGCGTATCAACAATTCGCACGAACGAAAATGGTCCCACCCGGGGGCCATTTTCGTTCGCTGCGCTGATTTGCAAGCCGGCTTTCGCAAGGCGCGAACCTACGAAAATCGCCGCGCGGCAACGCGGGGCGATGAGCTCGGTCGGGGGATAGGGTCCGCTTCGCCCGCCGGCACGTAAATTGTATCATCCAGTGTGGAACGAGGACGCCCGTTGCCGCGTGCGATGGGCTTGTAATAAGAGGAGAGCCATGTCGAAGCAAGCGGTCGTTGGAATCTTGGCGCATGTCGATGCCGGCAAGACCACGTTGGCCGAGGCCATGCTGTTTAACGCGGGTCGCATTCGCAAGCGCGGCCGCGTGGACGATGGCGATTCGCATCTGGATACGAACGCGATCGAGCGCGAGCGTGGCATCACGATTTTCTCGTCGCAGGCCGTGCTCGACCATGGCGATACCCATGTCATGCTCGTGGACGCGCCGGGGCATGTCGATTTTTCTGCCGAGGCGGAGCGCACATTGCGCGCGCTCGACTATGCGATTTTGGTTGTGGGTGCCAACGATGGCGTGCAAGGGCACACCGAAACCCTGTGGCGCCTGCTTGCGCGCTATGACATTCCGACGTTCATCTATATCAACAAAATCGATTTGGAGAATCCCGGCCGCGATGTTTTGCTGGCACAACTTGGGCAACGTCTTTCCGAGGGCTGCTTGGATGCCAGTGAACTGCTGGCGGGCGGTGCCGTTCAGGAGGACGCTGCTGCGTTGGACGAGGCGGCGCTCGAGGAGTTTTTTGAAGCGGGCGAGCTTTCTGTCGCAACGCTGTCGCGCATGGTTGCCGAGCGCAAGCTCTTTCCCTGCTTTGCCGGCTCGGCGCTCAGGGACCAGGGCGTGGACGAACTGCTGGATGGCATATGTGCGCTGATGCGCGAACAGGCGTGGCTCCCGGAGTTTGCCGCGCGCGTCTACCGTGTGAGCCGCGGGGATCGCGGCGAGCGCTTGGCATGGGTTAAAGTGACCGGCGGCACGCTGCATGCCAAACAGCTGATTAACGGACGTTCCGGCGCCGAGGCATGGGAGCAGAAGGTCGATCAGGTACGCATCTATAACGGCGAAAAGTATGAGCTTGCCCAAGAAGTTGCTGCTGGCGGTATTTGTGCCGTGACGGGTCTTGCGCACGTTCGCCCAGGGGACGCCTTGGGCGCGGAATCCGCGTGCGATGCGCCCGTCATTGCGCCAGTTCTCACCTATACTGTGCTTCCGGGCGAACACGATGTCCACGCGGTGTTCAAAGCGCTGACTGAGTTGGCGGACGAAGATCCTATGCTCGGCGTAAGCTGGAATACGCATCTGGAGCAGATTCACCTGCAGCTCATGGGAGCGGTGCAGCTCGAGGTCGTGCAGCGCGTGCTGGCCGATCGTTTTGGCCTTGCGGTCGAGTTTGAGCCCGGCGGCATTCTCTATAAGGAGACTATTTCGCAGCCGGTCGAAGGCGTGGGCCACTTTGAGCCGCTGCGCCACTATGCCGAGGTGCATCTGCGTCTGGAGCCGTTGCCAGCGGGTTCGGGCGTGCAGTTTGGCACCGTGACCTCGACCGACGAGCTCAATCTTAACTGGCAGCGTTTGGCACTCACCAACGCCATGGAGCGCGATCACCTGGGCGTGCTGATCGGCTCGTCCATCACCGATGTGCGCATTACACTCACGGGCGGCCGCGCGCATGCCAAGCACACCGAGGGCGGTGATTTTCGCCAGGCCACGTACCGCGCGATTCGCCAGGGGCTCATGCAAGCGAGTGAGGCCGGCGCGGCGGTGCTGTTGGAGCCGTGGTATCGCTTTGAGCTCGAGGTGCCGGGGGAGTGCGTGGGCCGGGCGCTCTCGGATGCCACGCGCATGGGTGCCGAGTACGAGCCGCCGACGATGGCGGGAGACCGGGCGAAGCTTATGGGTCGCGTGCCGGCATCCGAGGTGCAGGATTACGCGCTGGAGGTGGCTGCCTACACGAGCGGTCGCGGGCATCTGTACCTGGAGTTCGCCGGCTATGCGCCTTGTCATGATGGCGAGTGCGTCATCGAGGCGGCCGCCTACGAGCCCGAGGCCGATCTGCCCAACACGCCCGATTCGGTCTTTTGCTCTCACGGCGCCGGTTACACGGTCAAATGGTACGACGTGCCCGCCGCGGCGCACGTAAAGATCGATCCCGCCACCTTCCGCCCCTGGCGAGCAGCAGACGCCGAGTTTTTCGGCCACATGTGACAAAGGGACAGTTTCTTTGTCACATGTTATTGGTATAACTCGGTATAAGTTGGTATAACTATTACCAGGGTTTGCCAATCCGAGGAGACCGACATGAATCCAAATCCCTTTAAGCCCACGGCTGGCAAGCGGCCTCCGATACTCATCGGTCGCGAGTCGGTCATCGAAGATTTTGCGGAAGGGCTCGATAACGGCGCCGGAGCGCCGGGCAGGCTCATGCTCATTACGGGAAACCGCGGCTGCGGCAAGACGG
>CAJKEF010000281.1 GCA_905198825.1 uncultured Collinsella sp.
GCCTTTGACTCGATGTGGTAATCGGAAAACGCGTCGCTGGACGCACCGACGAGGGTGCCGCCCGCCAGCTCCCAGATGTTCGCGAAGCTGCCCATGCCCGCGACGACGCGCTCATGCGTGCTCACGGTCACCTGGTTGCCCAAATCGTCCGTAAAGGTGTAGCCGGCCTGCTGGCTCGTCGCGCTCTGCTGTGCGCCGTCGTTGCCGGAGTTGCTGCCAGAGCAGCCGATCATCGCGCTGCCGCTTGCCTCCAGCGCCAGGGCGCACGCACACGCGCATGCCTTCGTTGCAATCCTCTTCATGTGGTTCTCCTCATCTGATGTGGGCGGCCGATCATGCGGCCGTCGCATCCGTCGCATTTGCTGTCAGCCCCTGCCCCTGTCATCGCAGCGGCAGGGGCAGGGGACGGCCGTCGGGCTCTCGCCTAGGCGCCCTTGCAGCCGAGTTTCTGCCCGTAGGCGCAGTAGTCGTCCTGGGCCATGTAGTCGCCGTCGTGGTAGTACGCCGCGCGCGCCCTGCAGCCGCCGCAATGCTCCTTGTGGTCGCACTCGCCGCAGTTGCCGCCGTAAGCCTGCGTGCGCAGGCGCTCGAACACGGGGCTCGTCGCCCAGATCTCGTCGAAGGGCTGCTCGCGCACGTCGCCGGCGTCCTCGGTCATGTACGCGCACGGGCGCACAATGCCCTCGCTGCCGACGACGCAGTAGGTGAGGCCGGCCAGGCAGCCGCGCGTGTAGCGGGTGGGGATGCCGAGCTGGTCGGCGACGCGCGTGAACTGCGGCGCGCATGTGGGCTTGACGTCGATGTCGACCTCTGCGGCCTTGCGCATGATGTCTTGGAGCAGCGCCTCGTTCTCCAGCACCTTGAGGCTCGTCTCCTCGATGTACTTGCCGCGCCCCACAGGGATGAGGAAGAAGATCGAGTGGTTGACCGCGCCGATGCTCTGCGCGAAGTCCGTGATGTCGCAGACCTCGTCGCGGTTCCAGTCGACCACGGTGGTGTGGATCTGGAAGTCGAGGCCCGCGCGCTTGCATGCCTCGATGCCCGCGAGGGTGTCGGCGTGGGCGCCTGCGACGCCGCGGAAGGCGTCGTGCTTTGCCGCGTCGAGGCTGTCGATGCTGATGCCCATGGAGCACGCGCCGGCTTCCTTGAGCTTTCGCGCGACCTCGTCGGTGATCAGCGTGCCGTTGCTGCCGAACACGGGGCGCAGGCCTTGAGCTGCAGCGTGCGCCACAAGCTCGAAGATGTCGTCGCGCATAAGGGGCTCGCCGCCGCTGAAGATCATGATCTTGAAGCCGGCGCGCGCGATCTGCTCGATCATCACCTTGCCCTCGACCGTTGTTAGCTCGCGGCTGTCGCAGTCCGCTGCGTCCTGATAGCAGTGCTCGCACCTGAGGTTGCACTTGTTGGTCGTCATCCATGAAACGATCATCGTCTTTCCTCTCTCGAAACCGAGTGAGGATGTTAACGGGCGACGCTACGTCATGGTCAAGTGCTGCACGAGAAAAAGTTGGCGAGCGGCGCGGCATGCCGATCAAGACTGTGATCTGGTCGGGCGCCCTGTTTGGGGCCTGGTTTTTCATTGACAGGAATAACTTGTCCTTCTGCAAGTGTGAGTGGGTCGCGTGTCACGCCTGCTCGTGCAGCGCCTCGAGCGCGTCTTTGAGGAAGCTGAGCGTCCTACGCTGGATGCCCGCGTAGAAGTCGCGGTCGTACTGCTTGGGGCCTTGCGCGCGCTGGTTGGCGAGGCGCTTGAGGCCGGCGAGCGCGCCGGACATGCCGCCGAGGCGCTCGAAGCGCAAGGCGAGCTCGCGGCCGCGCTCGTCGCCGGGCTGCACGCCGTCGTGCATGGCCTCGATGGTGTCGCCCATGAGCTGGTGCCAGCGGCTGACCTCCTCGTGGGTGAGCTCCGGGACGCTGCTCTCGTCGCAGCCCTCGCCGTTGATGGCCAGCCACAGCACGTCCTCGCGGTTCTGCATATCGCTGATGGCCTGGGCAAAGTCGCTCCAGCGCACGTGCTCGCTTGCAGCGAGCTGCTCTCGGAGGCTGTTGACGGTGCTGATGTTGCGCAGGACCTCGACGCTCTCGCGCTCGAGCTCGCGCATGCGGTGCTCGAGCGCACCGGAGAGCTCTTGGCGGTCGTCGAGCGCCTCCGCCTCCTTGATCTGCGCGAGCGAGAAGCCGAGGTACTTGAGGGTGAGGATGCGATAGAGGCGCTCCTCGTCGTCGCAGGAGTACAGGCGCTGGTTCTGCTCGCTTTTGGAGCTGGGGTGGAGCAGGCCCTTTTGGTCGTAGTACTGGATGGTGCGCACAGTCACGCCCACGCGACGGGCGAGTTCGCCAACTGTCATCAGATCATCTTTGTATGTAGGCATGCCGTGCTCCTCTCGCACGCGGAATCGCAAAGTAGTTTAGCAACCTATTATCGCGCGCGACGTTACGTCACCGTCAAGTGCCCATGTGGCGATTGCTGCTGCTTCGCTGCAACCCGATGGTGCCGACTTAGTTTGGCGCCTACGCGGGGCCTGGGGCTCGATGATACTGAAGCGAAGCTCGTTGTTCGCTGCACGGCATATAAGGCGGGAAAGGGTCGTTCTCCTACGGGGGCATGCGGCTCAAAAGTCCCGCAGCGCCCCGTGTCTCAAAGTAAAATTGCCTGAATAATCAATCATTCAGGCAATTGCTCAAAATGCCCAAATACGGCAAGATATGTGGC
>CAJKEF010000282.1 GCA_905198825.1 uncultured Collinsella sp.
TGGTACCACCGGTAGCGTTGTCCTTAAACGTGATAGTCGTGGGCATAGCCTCGCCCGATAGTTCGACAATACTAGTTTGGTACCTAACTGAAATATTATCTTTTGCGAGCACCTTTTGAACCACGCCATCAGGGGCACGGAACTGATCGCGGCGCAAAACGATGGTCACGCTGCTGGCGATTTCTGACAAGAACAGGGCTTCCTCGCAGGCAGCATTGCCGCCGCCGATAACAAAAACCTGCTTGCCACGAAAGAACATGCCGTCGCACGTCGCGCAATACGAAACGCCACGACCGCGATACGTATCCTCGCCAACAAAACCCGCAGATCGCGGCGTGGCACCCATGCAAGCGATAACGCTCGAGGCAACCGTATCGCCCGTATCGTGATGTACCGTAAACAGCGCTGAATCGGCATCGTAATCGATACCCGTAACCATGCTCCATGCAACCTGTGCTCCCAGGCCCTCTGCATGTTGCTGAAACCGCTCGCCGAGTTCGGCGCCACTCAAGAGCGGAATGCCCGGATAGTTCTCGACCTCATTGGTTGTGGCGATCTGTCCTCCCGACATACCTTGCTCAATCACGGTCGTCGTTAGGTTGGCGCGCGCCGCGTAAATGGCTGCAGCATAGCCCGCAGGCCCGCCGCCGATAATCGCAACATCGATCGGCTGATGAGTAGTCATGAAGAGACCTCCTGTCGAAAGATTGGCGTTCTTTGCGCTCATACCCAAATTTATGCGAACGTGACACTCATGCACTACAATGATTCTCTGTGAAACAAAGATGAAGGGGAGATATCGATGGATCAGACGCAGACGAGCGACGACGCTCCCCTGCTCACGCACAGCACTCCCCAATCGGAACAAACCACGCTCTTGGCTCAGCAAAAACCTCTCGTGACTATCGTGCACGCCTCGGTCGGCTCGGGCCACAAGGCCGCCGCAAATGCGATTGCGCAGGCATTCGACCTCATCCGCGGCACCAATGGCATCCCAGAGGATGTTGAGATTGAAGTGCTCGATATCCTTGATTTTGGTCGCATAAAATTCGACGGCAACAAAACGGCCGCCTCGTTTACCGGCGCCACGCGCCCAATCTATGACTTGACCTGGCGTTATACCCTTACCGGACACCTGCTTTGGGGCGGTGGCACGGCATGGTCGCGCATCATGTTCCCCGCATTTAACGAATACGTTCGAACTCGCAGGCCCATTGCCGTGGTAGCCACACATATCACGGCAGCCAACGTCGCCGTCGGCGCGCGCGTCATTACGGGCATCGACTATCCCGTCATTTGCGTACCGACCGATTACGAGGTCGAGGGCTGGTGGCCCCATAAGGACACCGACCTATTCTGCGTGGCAAACGAGTTTATGGCCGAAACACTCCGACCCCGTAAGGTTCCCGAGGCAAAGATCCGCATTACGGGCATCCCCATTCGCGCCGGGTTCGATACGGATTACAATCGTGAGGAAGAGCTAAAGAAGTTCAATCTCCCCACCAACAAGACCATTGTGCTGGTAATGGCTGGTGCCAGCTTACCGCAACCGTACGTTCGCTTTCGCGCGGCGATGGACCACACCCTCCCCTTCCTACGCAGCTTCGAGGACATGCACTTTGTCTTTTTGCCGGGCAAGGATGCCGAATATGCCACCCGTCTCAAAACGCTTTTCGATGCCATGAAACTCGAGAACGTCACGGTTCTTGACTATGTCGATGACATCGCAGCGCTTATGCACGGCTGTGACCTGGCAATTCTCAAATCGGGCGGACTCACTGTTACCGAATGCCTGTGCGCACACCTGCCGATGATTCTACTGGGCAAATCATATGGCCAGGAAAAGGCCAACACCACCATGCTCACCGGCATGGGCGCCAGCATGCATGTCACCACCGCACGCGAGCTCATCGTGACGTTGCGCCATCTCCACGATCATCCCGAGTCGCTCAAGGCGCTGCTCATCAATGGCGAAGTCCTTCGCCGCCCACACGCAGCCGAGGATATCGCCATCGCAACCATGGAACTTGCAGGCAAGCCCCAAAAGCACAAACGAGCCTTCTGCCGCTTCTACTGGGGCGAAAAACCTGCGCATATCCGCTAGCGTCTTAATGTCCGCTGCTCGGCGGGAGCCGCCCATATATCATTCCATGCTCAAACATTCTCGCTGCGCTGCGAAACTGCGCGTGGAACGATATATGGGCGACTCCCGCCGAGCAGCTACGTTTACGTGCTAGCAGTTACACCAGATTCCCCACCACCAGAACCTGCTAAGGTGAAAGCGGAAAATATAAATATGGTTAGCCGACGCGATAAAGGGGGCGTCCCTTTATCGCGTCGGCTAACCAGAAAGATTGTTTTATCTCAAGCAAGTAGCCCTTTCGCCTGAGCCCCATACATATCGTCCCGCGCGCAGTTTCGCAGCGCAGCGAGAATGTTTGAGCACGGGATGATATGTATGGGGTTCAGGCGAAAACGGGATCCATGCGCCCCTGCGAAGCGAGAATGTTTGAGCATGGAATGATATGTGAGAGAGGCGGGCGGGAGGGATACGAGCGCCCCTAGGCGACGCCGCTGGAGCCGAAGCCTCCGTTGCCTCGGTCGGTTTTGTCTAGTTCTTCTACTTCTACGAGATTGACCGTGGGGACTTCTTGGATGACGAGCTGGGCGATGCGGTCACCTTTGTTGATCTTAATATTGTTG
>CAJKEF010000283.1 GCA_905198825.1 uncultured Collinsella sp.
TGGCGGGCGGGTTTAGCAGATGCGGCGGACTTGCGCGCAACCCCGGTAACTTCGTGGGATTGCGTGCGCTTGTTCGTGGCGCTACGGGTACTCACTTATGCGTTCTCCTTCATGCTTGTGAACTGGGAGCCCGTGATGATCTGGAAGGCCTCGCGATAGCGCTCGGACGTGCCATCGATGACCTCGGCGGGCAGGTGCGGGGTCTCCCCCGTCATATCCCAGTTGGCCTTGAGCCAATTGCGGACGAATTGCTTGTCGTAGCTAGGCTGGATCTTGCCCTCCTCGTAGCTGGCGGCGGGCCAGAAACGGCTGGAGTCGGGCGTGAGGCACTCGTCGATCAGCGTAACCTTGCCATCGATGACACCGAACTCGAACTTGGTGTCGGCGATGATGATGCCACGGGTCGCGGCGTACTCGGCGGCAGCCTTGTAGATCTTGAGGGAAAGGTCGCGAATCTGCGTGGCGATGTCCTCGCCCACGATCTCGCAGCAACGCTCGAACGAGATGTTCTCGTCGTGGTCACCGATCTCGGCCTTCGTGGACGGCGTGAACAGCGGCTCGGGAAGCTTGGAGGCCTCGGTCAGACCCTCGGGCAGCTGGATGCCGCAGACGGTGCCGTTCTCGTCGTAGGTCTTCTTGCCCGAACCGGTCAGATAGCCGCGGACGATGCACTCGATAGGAATCGTCTGGGCCTTCTTGACCAGCATGGCGCGGCCAGCGAGATAGTCACGGTACTCAGCAAACTCCTCGGGGAAATCCGCCGGGTCGATGGAGACGAGATGGTTGGGGACGATGTCGGCAAACTTATCAAACCAGAATGCCGAGATGCGGTTGAGCACCTCTCCCTTAAACGGAATCTCGTCGGGGAGAATAAAGTCGAACGCAGAAATGCGGTCGGTGGCGACCATCAGCAGGTTTTCACCGGCATCGTAGATATCACGAACCTTGCCACGGGAATCCGGACGACGCTCCATCGTTGTCACGTGAGTCACTCCTTACCAAAATACGACAGTAATGCGGGTTCTTCCCCGCACGTTTTCGCAAACTCGGAGCGGTAGGGACGAAACCCCTCCTTCACCGAATAGCGAAAAGCTAGTGCTCCATTGTAGTAGATGCCGCGTCCGCCGTGTGCTCGCGAGGCAGATGAATCGTAAAAGTCGTACCCTTTCCAAGCTCCGACTCCACGGATATATAGCCATGGTGGCGCTCGACGATTTGCTTGGTCACGGCAAGGCCCACGCCCAGACCGCCCGCCTCGCGGGCGCGGCTGGCGTCGGCACGCCAAAAACGTCCGAAAATGCGCGACAGGTCTTCCTTGGCGATACCGATGCCCGTGTCCGAGACCGCAATATCGACATGTTTACGGTCACTGAGCACCGACACCACGACCCATCCGCCCTCGGGGGTATAGCGCATGGCGTTACTCATGAGGTTGATGACGCATTGCGTGATCATATCGGGATCGGCCTCGACGACATCGTCATGCCCCTGGGTTTCATCTGCAAAGCGAAGACGAAGGTCACGGTCGGCAAACAGACGCTCCTGGCCGTTCACTATCGATCGCACGAACGGAACCATGTCCACCGGTTCGAGATTGAGCGGAGCAGTGCTATTTTCCATGCGTGACAGGTCGAGCATCTGCTGCACCAGACGAGCCAGGCGACGCGTCTCGGAGGCGACTGTCTCCAGATGCTCGTCGTCGGTGGGGTACACGCCGTCTTGCATGGCCTCGACCGTTGCAAGCATGGCCATGAGCGGCGTGCGAAGCTCGTGTGCAACATCTGAGGTCAGGCGCTTCTCGTGCTTCATGTCCTTCTCGAGCGACGTGGCCATCTCATCGAATGTCTCGCCCAGTTGATCGATCTCGTCATCGCCGCGCAGGCCTGTACGAGCGGACAGATCGCCGTCGCGAATTTGCTTGGCGGTGCTGGTAATACGATGAATCGGCTTGGTGAGCATGCGAGACACGAGCGATCCGATAGCAACCGAGATGCAGACCGCAACAACCGCGGCAAGGGCCATGGCGTTAAAGGTCTTCTCCCTAAACGCAGAATCTGCCTTGGTGAGCAAGGCATCGGAGCCGATAGCCCACAGCTTTACCTGTCCGACATGCTCGCCAGAAGACGTTATGATTTCGACGTTGGCGACGCTATCGGAGTCGGTGGGCGCCGACGAGACCGGGCTATGCGAGGCCTTTTTACCGCTCGAGCTGCTCGACGGCGATTCACTCTCGCGCACATCGGCGGTCGCACTTGCCGAAGGCCATGAGTCGTCATAGACGACAACGCCTTTCTTGTTGACGACCTGCATACTCAGGTCGTCGGACACCAAACTCGATGTCGCGACCGTGCGCAGCTCGCCCGCAGTCCAATTGCCGTTTTCCTCATACGACGTCGCAAGCTTTTCGGCAGCAGAATTGGCGATCTCGACGATATTGGAGCGCGTGTAATCCGAAAAGACCGTGCCCCACACAACAGAGACAACGCCCACCAGCACCAATACCGTCATGAGCGATGTCAGAGCAAAAGCAAGTGCCATGCGCGAGGGATAGCTCATCGTTGGCCGTGAATCGGAACGAGGCGTGTTCCAACTAGCCTTGGAACCCGCCTCGCTCTCCTGCTTGTGCTTTTGTCCGATTTCAAAGCGCGCAGGTGTCATATGTGATTTCCCTATTTCTCGTCCGACTTATCGGTCTTGG
>CAJKEF010000284.1 GCA_905198825.1 uncultured Collinsella sp.
CTTCTGCGAGCGCTGCGGCTGCAAGCCCACCGACGCTGCCACCCCAGAGCACGTCGCCATGGTGCTCAATGCCGAGCTGCGGATGTTGAACCTCAATAATGCCCGCATCATGCTCAACCAAGTCGATAAGCTCAGCGACCCCACGATGGCCGACCGCTTTGAGGCCGCCCTCGGCCGCCCCCTCATCGCCACCAGCCTCAAATAGCCGGCGCTACCCCAGCAGACCTATAAGTTGCGGTGGAATAGTTCCTGAAACGGCCTATTTGGCGGCTAAACAGGAACTATTCCACCGCAACTGCGGAGGGGAATCCGGTTATCTTCCTGCTAGCGAGGCACGTAGCGGCCGGGCTGGGCTCCGGTGGGCTCGCCGTCGCGCGCCACCAGCACGCCGTTGACGTAGACGGCCTTGGCGCGGCCATGTGCCTCAAAACCCTCGAGTGGCGTGTAGTCCACAGCCTGATGCTGCGTCGCCGCGCTGATCGTCCAACGCGCGCACGGATCCCACACGCACACGTCGGCATCGGCGCCCTCGGCAAGACAGCCCTTGCGCGGATACATGCCAAAGACGCGCGCCGGGTTCTCACTCATCAAGCGGCACAGATCCTCGGGACCCAGCTGTCCCTCAAAGCTCGTAGCGATCGCGACGGGGCGATGCTCCACACCGGGCCCGCCGTTGGGAATCGCGCGGAAATCGTCGCGCCCGCGGTCCTTTTGCCCGTGCAGGTTAAAGCTGCAGTGGTCGGTTGCAATCGTATCGATCTCGCCGGCCACAAGCGCCTCGCGCAACGCGGCACGGTCACCGGCATGGCGCAGCGGCGGACTCATCACATACTTGGCGCCGGCAAAGCCGTCCTCTCCCTGCTCCAAGTAGCAAGTATCGTCGAGCATCAGATACTGAGGGCAGGTCTCGACATAGATGTTCTTCTGCCCGCGCGCTTTGGCAGCGCGAATAGCCTCGAGCCCCAGCTTGGTCGAAAGGTGCACCACGTTGACCGGAGCGTCCCCGGCCAGGTGCGCCAGATACAGTAGGCGGCTCACGGCCTCGGCCTCACACACATCCGGACGGCTGAGCGCATGCCCCTCGGGCCCATGAATCCCCTGCTCGTACACGCGCTTCTGCAGCTCGTTCACGAGCGTGCCGTTCTCGCAATGCACGCACAGGATACCGCCCACGCGCTTGAGTTCCTCCAGCACCTCGAGCGTCTCGGCGTCGTCCAGGCGCAGGTGGTCATAGGCAAAGTAGGTCTTAAACGACGACACGCCCGCCTCGCGCATGGCCGAAAGATCGGCGCGGTTGCATTCATTCCACTCGGCGAGTGCCATATGAAACGCGTAGTTAGCCGTGCAGGTTCCGTCGGCGCGGCGATGCCACTCGGCCAAGGCATCGGGCATGGTCACGCCGCGATCGGCCGTCGCGTAGTCCACGATGGTCGTCGTACCGCCGCAGGCAGCCGCACGCGTACCGGTCTCAAAGCTATCGGCCGTCCAATCCATGCCAGTCCAGCACTGCATGTGCGTGTGGCCGTCGATAAAGCCGGGGAACACCCAACAGTCGGTGGCGTCCTGGACGGTATCGCCCTCGCCCGGCTCGATTGCCGCGGCAATCCGCACAATCTTATCGCCCTCCATGGCAAGATCGGCGCGGCGAAGCCCCTGGGGCGTCACGAGCGCGCCGTTTTTGATGATGATCATAATTGCTCCTTATTGATTGATGCAGTTGGCCACGCGATCAAAATACGAGCAGGCGGCGATATGCTCCGTTATGCGTTGCTGTCCCTTGGCGGTATCGACGTCCCACAGCTCGTAGGCACGCGCCTCGACCAGCACCACGTCGGTACGGTCCTTGAGGATCGAACCGCCGCCGTCCTTGCCCTCAAGACACATAAGTGCATCGAACAGTTCCGCCGGAAAGAGCACCGGGCTCGAAGGCTCACCGTTGCACGCAAGACGCACCGGATGTTTGCGGCCACACTCGTCAAACGCACGAACCATAGCCTCAAAAGAACCCGAACTCACGAGCGGCTGGTCGCCCGGCAAAAAGAGGCAACCTTTCCAGTTGCGTTCGACCCCCCATGAAAGGCCCGCACGGACGCTTTCGCTGCGCAGCTCGCCATCGTGCAGCACGCACGGGCAATGCTTGTCCTCGCAAATCTGAGCGACCTCGGGCCAACGCGTCGAAACCACGACGTCAAAGCCCCGGGGAACCGAATCGATGGTCCGGGCAATCAGCGGCTCGCCATAGATATCGACAAGCATCTTGTTAGAGCCAAACCGCTTGCCCTCGCCCGAAGCCATAATGACGCATCCAAGTTTCATGTCGGTACCTCCCCTGAAGCCATCGTACCCATAACTCGCGCCGCGGGTGCATAAAGATGGTGTCCTGGCCGTTGGCGGCCTTATAACGCAGCGACGCTTTTGTTATTTGCGACCATGTGGCATTTGTGGCACAGTGAGCCCAAACAAATTTTTAGGAAGGCACCCATGACCCCCGCACAGATTGAGTTTTACAAGCGCCTTGCACACAGTCTGGCGCTCCAATTTGGTCCCAACTGTGAAATCGTCGTCCACGATCTGGAGACCGGGGACATGGACCACTCTATCGTGGCGATTGAAAACGGCCACGTCAGCGGACGCAAACTGGGCGACGGCCCCAACCATATCGTGCTCGAGTCCATGCACGAG
>CAJKEF010000285.1 GCA_905198825.1 uncultured Collinsella sp.
CTCTCGATGCAGATTTCCGACACGGCAGATTCCCTGCGTAAAGCCGAAGAAGATGTCCCGCGCATCACCGCCGACCTTGAGCACTCGCTTGCCGCAGCCGAGCAGGCCGTCGAGCAAGCGCAGGCCCCCATCGCCGAAGCAAAACGCGCGCACCAAGCCGTGACGACCGAGGCCGATGCCGCGCGCGACGAGTTGCAGACGGCAAAGACGGCCGCCGCGACGCGCCAGCGCGAACTGCGCGAGAAGATCGCCGCCGAGGACAAGGCACGCCGCGACCAAGAGCAGACCATCGCCAACGCCCAAGCAGATGCCGCGCATGCGCAGTCGATTATCGAACAGGCGACCGAGGTGCACGACCACCCGGAGATCACTGAGTCGCTTGCAGGATCCTTGGCCCGAGACAAAGCCGAACACGCCGAGACCGAGCGAGAAGTCGCCCAGCTCGAGGCCACCGAGGACGCGGTGCGCGAGCGTACCCGCGACTCACGCATCAAATTCACCGGCGCCATCGTCTGCATCATCGCCGCAATCCTGGTGATCATCCTAGTCTGGCTGTTCGCGAGCAAGTAACCACTCCCCAAAGACTACAAGGAGTGTCCCCAGGTGCCGGCACATAAGGAACGTCCCCAAGTACCAACAACGGCGGCGCCGATGCCTTGGCAAAGTCAGCGAAAACCCGCCAGAGCGAGCAAGGTGCCTTGAAACGAGGCGGCATTGACCTTTTGGTCATGCCGCCGAAGTTGAAAGGCAGATTGCCGCTCTGGCGGGTTTGCAGCGTCAACTGGTTACGCGGTTCGTAGAACCGCGTAACTAACAAATGAGCATTGCGTCTCCAAAGCTGAAGAAGCGGTAACGCTCTTCGATAGCGGCGGCGTAGGCATCCATGATCTGGTCGCGGGTGGCAAGCGCGCTCACGAGCATCATGAGCGTGGAGCGCGGCACATGGAAGTTCGTGATCAGCGCGTCGACCACGTGATAGGTCGAGCCGGGCATGAGGTAGAGCTGCGTTGTCGCGTTCTCGCGCACCACGATATCGCCGCGGCCGAGCGTGTCAGCGCCGTCCTCGCGGCCCTCAAAATAGCGCGCCGTCACAGCCGGATCGGACACCGGCGCGTCCGCGTCAAACGCGCTCTCGAGCGAGCGCACCGCGGTAGTGCCGACGGCGATCACACGATGACCCTCGGCCTTGGCCTTATGCACGGCGTCGACAACCTCCTGCGACACGTGGTAGCGCTCGGTGTGCATGACGTGCTGCGTAGGGTCGTCCTCCTCCACCAAGCGGAAGGTATCGATGCCCACCTCGAGCTCGACGGCGGCAAACTTCGCACCCTTGGTCTCGATAGCGGCCATGAGCTCGGGGGTAAAGTGTAGGCCCGCCGTGGGAGCGGCAGCCGAGTGCTCCTCCTTCATGGCGTAGACGGTCTGGTACTTCTCGGGATCGCCCTCGTAATCGGTAATGTAAGGCGGCAGCGGCACGTGGCCGGCGGTATGGATGGCCTCGTCGAGCGTGCGCGGGTCGCCGGCGGCATTGCAACCGGCCGGCTCAAAGCGCACCAGACGGCCACCGCGGCTATCGGTGACAAAGTCGACGACCTCGGCCGTCAGCACCACGGGAGCCCCCTCGGGCGCATGGGCACCACCGGCGCGATACTCAATCTGAGCACCGGGCTTCAGACGCTTGCCCGGCTTGACCAGGCACTCCCAAACGTGGCCCAGCGGATCCACATCCTCGCGGCGCTTGAGCAGCAGCGTCTCGACCACGCCGCCCGAGCCCGTCTTGCGGCCAATCAGGCGAGCCGGCATCACGCGCGTCTGGTTGATGACGAGCACGTCGCCCGGCTCGATATAGTCGATGATGTCGCGGAAGATGCGGTGCTCAACGGTACCGCCGTGCTCCAGCGGCGTTCCCGCCTGGGAGCCCTTGCGATCCACCACCAGCAGGCGGCAGGAGTCGCGCGGCTCGGCAGGCGCCTGGGCGATGAGCTCTTCGGGCAGGTTATAGTCAAAATCATCGGTACGCATAGACACGTCGGATTCTCCTTATATAGCTAAAGTCCGCTCTACATCCTAGCAGGCTGACGTCCCAAGTGAACTACTTTTTGGCGGCTTTGCGCTCGTCGCGGATGCGGGCGCGGTCCATGGCCGCCTCGACAGCCGAGAAGCGGCAACCACAGTAGTTCTGCCGATACATGCCAAGCTCGCGCGAACGGCGTGTCGCCTCGGGGTAATACGGGCGAAAATCGCGAATCACCGGGGTGAGCCCATGTGCCGCCGCCAAGCGCTCAAGCACGTCATTGCAGGTATCGAACAGCTGGTACGGCGAGACGGCGAGCGTCGTGCCCACAAACTCAAACCCGCGCTCCTGGGCCACGCGGCACGCCTCGACCAGACGCAGGGCATAGCACGCGCGACAGCGACGGGGCCGATCGGCACCCAGCGGCGCCACGCCGGCCTCCCAGCGATCGCGGTCCTCCCCTGCCTCGATGAGCTCGATGTCGCCATCGGCACACCACCGGCGCAGCTCGTCCAAGCGGCGCTGCCATTCATCGCGCGGTTGAATATTGGGGTTGGTCCAGCAAATCGTGGGTTCAAACCCTTCCTCGCGCAGCAGGCGGACCGGCTCAAGCGAACACGGCGCGCAGCAGGCGTGCAACAA
>CAJKEF010000286.1 GCA_905198825.1 uncultured Collinsella sp.
ACGCCATCAAACTCGTCCACGAGGGCGTGACGGAGCGCGAGATTGCCGACCAGATGCTCAGTCTGTATCGCAAGCACGGCTGCGAGGACTTTAGCTTTCCGCCAATCGTGAGCTTTGGCGCCAACGCCGGCGACCCGCACCACGAGCCCGACGACACGGTACTCAAGCCTGGCGACGTGGTGCTGTTCGACATTGGTGGACGTCGCTGCAACTATTGCTCGGACATGACGCGCACGTTCTTTTGGGGCGAGCCGGACGAGGAGACCGCGCGCATCTACGACATCGTGCGCCACGCCAACGAGGCCGCCGAGGCGCTCATCGCACCGGGCGTTCGCATGTGCGACCTGGACCGCGCCGCGCGCGACGTGATCGAGGACGCAGGCTACGGCAAGTACTTCACGCATCGCCTGGGCCACTCGATCGGCCTGCAGGACCACGAGCCGGGCGACGTCTCGCTGGTCAACGAGCAGGTCGTAGAGCCAGGCATGACGTTCTCGATCGAACCGGGCATCTACCTCCCCGGCCGCACCGGCGTCCGCATCGAGGACCTGGCCCTGGTCACCGAGTCCGGCGTCGAGATCCTCAACGCCTACCCCCACGACCCAGTCCGCCTAGACTAGCCCTTACCCAATAGCCCCTCAATAAGTTGCGGTGGAATAGTTCCCAGATTGGCCAGCAGAGGCATAATCCAGGAACTATTTCACCGCAACTGCCAAGGGGCCAAGGCGACCAATTTGACAGTCTAGAGATGCGCCACGAAACCGGGCCATCTACTACGTTTAACCCGCATGGGTCGACCATGCGGATCTTTTTTGAAAACTGGCAAGCCTTCTACCTGCGGTTTTAATTTCGCGATGTTTCGTGTGGTCGAGGGTAGTCGGTAATACGTAGTAGATAGGCCCATTTCGTGGCGAGCAGTCCACTCAAGACAAAGCCCGTCCCAAATTAGCTGCCCTGCAGTCAAACGAAAGGCCTCCCGATTCCCCGAGGAGAACCGGGAGGCCTTCTTGTGTCCTAGAGCCCTAATGCTCTAAGTTCGCAGCCTTACTCCATACGATGGCGCAGCTTTTCGATCGCTGCGGCAATCAGCGCCAGCAGGCCGGTTCCGCCAAGCGCTGCGACGGTCACGGCAGTGTTGTCTCCCGTCTCGGCCAGGCTTCCCTTAGCGGCCTTCTTGCCATTCTTCTTGCCCGAAGGATCCTTGGCATCGGGCTTGGCACCGTTATCCTTGCCGCCTGTCGGTTCCTGTACGACAACAGGCTCAACAACCTCGACAGTCACCGAAGCAGTGAGCTGCTGAGGCGCTGGCGTCTCCGCAGTGCCATCCTCGGCAAGCGTCGCAATCGCCGCGGCGTCACCGTCAACGGGCATCGTCGCGGTAATGACGACGGTTCCGTTCTTGAGGGCCTTGACCTTACCGTTCTCGACCGTGGCGATCGTCGGATCGGACGAAGCCCACGTCACAGTTCCACGCAGCAGCGCGCCATCGGCCGCATTGCTCGCCGCGGCAGCAAGGTCAATTGCCTTGCCGCGCTCTACCTTGAGCACGGTTTCGGCAGTCGTGGCCTTGCCGTTTTGGTCAACGATAACGAGGCCCTTGGCCGCCGGGCGCGGCTTAACGCGTACCATGCAGCTGACCGTAAGCTCCGTACCGCGAACCTTACCGCCCACGGTCACATCATCGGCACCCCAGTCCAATGCGGGAACATTCTCCCAATCGACGTCGTAGTCCTCCTGACTGTCGTCCTTCATCATCACGGAAACCTTCTTGGGCAGCGCCTTCAGCACATCGGCGGCAGAGCTTGCCTCAAACACCTCAACGGGAGCGAACGTCGCAGGCCTCACGGGAATCTCGCTTGCCGGCGTCTCGACGACCAGCTTGCAGGTCGCCTTGAGCGTCGTACCCTCGACGGAGCCTTCGATCGTGTACTCGCCAACAGTGGCAAGCTGCTTGTCCAGGCCATCCGTATTCCACGTGACCGCGGCCTCATCCGTGTGGCCATCGGAGTACGTCACGGCAACGTTTTTGGGCAGCTGCCCCGTCACGGCGTCGGCCTTCGCATCGCGCTCGACCGTGATCTGCGGTACCTCGGCAACCTTGTTGATCGTCGTCGTGGAGGTAACAATGACCTCGACCGGCAGGTTGCCGTTCACCGTCACGCCCTTGGCGACGACGCTGTTGCCGTACGTGTCAGCCGCAGCAGGAACCTCAGTCCAAGTGATCTCGGACTCCGCCGTCGTCTTGCCGTCCTTCATGCGAACGGTCGCCTTCACGCCCTTGAGCGCATCACGCACGACATCGACGGACGAGTTCTCGGGAACGCTAACGCCCGCGACAGGCTCAACGGACAGCGGAATCTCGGCATCGCTCTTTACAACCGTCACCGTGCATTCGGCCTTGACGGACGTGCCCTCGACCGTGCCCTCAAGCGCAATGTCGCCCAGCTTGCCCAGGGCATCCGTCGTGAGCGGGGCCTTATCCCAGGTGACGGCAGCAGTCTTCTTTGAGCCGTCGGACATGTTGAGGGTCACCTGGGCAGGCAGCACGATGTCAGCAGCAGCCGTGTTGCGAGCAACCGAAAGCTGGACGTCAACGACGCTCTCAACAACCGGCTTCAGATTGACCGTAGCATTAACGTCAAAGTTACCGACCT
>CAJKEF010000287.1 GCA_905198825.1 uncultured Collinsella sp.
TTGAAGATTGTAGGGAAATCAATGTTCAAATGTCAAGAAATCAAAGGTAAAAGGTTGCGCAGTTCACACGGTTCCCCCATAAGCCGAGCTCGATTTAGCGGGGTATGGCAACTTTTCACGATATTTCATCGAGTTTTCAACAGGTCATGTTGGCAATGTTGAGAACTTTTCGTCCGTTTTCCAAAGTTTTCAACAGGTTTTGAAAAGTTGTCGAAAGATGAGAAACATTGCACAGTGAGCTACTATTTGTTCGAAACCTTTTGAAAGATTGCGAGCGGCATGTCTGACGACTTTTACACCATGGTCGATTCCGGAGACCCGGCACCCGACAACGAGCACATCACCGGCGTGCGCGAAAAGCGAGGCCAGGAAGAGCAGGCCGCTGCGAAAGCGCAGGGTGCCATGTATGCCGCACGCATCGCGGTCTATGACGACATGTTGTCGACGCCGCGCGTCATCGTCATCGAACCGCAGGACGTGCGCACCTATCTGGAAGAGACAACTAACACCGTCTACCAGTGCATGAAAGAACAAGGTGGCCATATCTCGCTCATGGTCATCCGCGAGATTGTCGAAAACTTTATCCACGCGCACTTTGCCGAGCCCATCATCTCGATTCTGGACGGCGGAGACACCATCCGCTTTGCCGATCAGGGGCCCGGCATCGACGACAAGGAGCGCGCTTTCGACTTTGGCGTTACCAGCGCAAACAGCAAGATGAAGCGCTATATCCGTGGAACCGGAGCAGGGTTTCCCATGGTGCAGGAGTATTTGGAAAACGCCGGCGGTGCCGTATCCATCGAGGACAACATGGGCAACGGCACCGTGGTTACGGTAAGCCTGAACCCTAAACGCGTGCAGGAAATCGAGCGTGCCGGCGGACGCGGCGCTGCCGTGCGGCCCGAGACGGAGCAGCCCACATATCCCCTGCCGGGAGCTTTTGCGCAGCAGCCCATGGCAACGCAGCAGATGCAGCCCCCCGTGGGACAGATGCAGCAGCCCGGAATGCTTCCTACACAAGAACCCCGGGCGGCATCGATGTCGATGCCGCCAAACACGCCAGAGGCCATGCCGCTGGCGGATCAGGATGCAGCAGCAATGCAGCAGGCGACGGGGGCACCGGGTGGCCAGCAAATGGGCTATCAGCCGTACCAACAGGGATATCCATATCAGCAGATGCCGCCACTGGGGTATGGCCAGCAGTTCCCGCAGCAGTACCAGCAGAGATATCAGCAGCCGTACCAGCAGATGCCGCAGCAGCAGTACAACCCCTGGGCCCAGCAGATGCCTCCGCAGCCTTACCAACAGTGGCCTCAAAGTTTTCAACAGCAAATGCCGCCGATGCAGAGTTCTCAACAACCAGCAGCTCAAATGATGTATCCTAATGCAGCAAATCAGTATGCACAGCCACAACCGGACGTGTTCGTAAGCGATCGCGGCAACGCCGCGCTGGGCTATCTGGCGCAAAATCAAGCGTGCGGTGCAACCGATCTTGCGAGGGCGTTTGGAAACTCGGCCCCCACTTGGTCACGCACGCTCAATGACTTGGCGCAGGCCGGCTTGGTCATCAAGCATGGCCAGAAATACCATCTGACCGAACTCGGCGCCGCTCGCGTGCGAGCTCAGAGCTAAAGAACGGGAGAGACAGTGGACGAGGAAGCAAGCATCATCCTGGGGGATGCCATCGCCTTTTGCCAGCGCGACGGCCAAGATGCACGCCTCATCAACATGCTGGGGCAATCGCGCGCCATAAGCCTGACCGAAGATACGCTCACGATCGAGGCCCCCTCGCGCTTTGCCATCGCGCAGCTCAAAAAGCATCAGCCGACTATTGAGGCCTATCTGGAAGAAATCGCCTTTGCACCGATTGCGCTCGACATCGTGGCACCGCAAGGCACCGCAGCAGAATCCGCTGCCACGACGGCGCCCGCCACGGCTCCCGCCGCTTCCCCGGCGGTGCCGGCCTCCGCAGGCGACGTACCGACGATCGAGCACCAGCACAGCGATGTTTCCCGTGAAACCATGGCACCGTTGCCGACCGCGGCAGCGACGTCAACGAACGCACCCGTCACGCACATGCCCATCGCTCACGACGCAGCGGCGGGCGCGGATTCGGGCATTGCAATCAAGAACACGCTCTCGGCCGATGATTTTCGTCGCATGATGAACCAGATGAAGGGCGGAGCGCCGACTAAATCCACGCAAGCTGCGACCCCCGCTTCGCCCATGCCAGCACCGACCGTGCCGGCCGAGCAGAATACGGATGGTGCCCCGCTCGCCGCGAACTCAAAATTTACCTTTGAGAACTTTGTCTACGGCCCCGAGAACAGCCATGCCTATCGCTCGGCACTCAAGTTTGCCGCCCTCGCGGACGAGCGCGGCACGTGCACATCACTGTTCATCTACGGCAAATCGGGCCTGGGCAAGACGCACCTGCTGCTTGCCATCAAAAACGAGCTCGCCGAGAAGTCGCCCGAGATCAAGGTCAAGTATGCCAACTCCCAGGCATATCTGGACGACCTGATGACCGAGTTCGACCGCCAAAAGAAGAACAACGCTCCCATCATGCAGGCGTACCACGGCGTGGACGTGCTCATCATCGATGACATCCAAAACATCATCG
>CAJKEF010000288.1 GCA_905198825.1 uncultured Collinsella sp.
CTTTCGTCCGAAGTGCTGTCGTGTGACGCGATGCAAATCTATCGAGGTATGGATATCGGTACTGCCAAGATGGCACCCGAGGAATGCACGGCGCCTCTACGCCTGGTCGATATTGTTGATCCGGGCGTTGCATATTCTGCAGCGCTGTATCAGGCAGACGCTCGTGTGCATGTTGAGCGCTTGCTTGGCGAGGGCCGCCTACCGGTGTTTTGCGGGGGCACAGGCTTGTATCTTAAGGCCGCCCTGGATGAGATGGATTTTCCCTCGGGCGAGCTTGAGGACGATCGCCGTGCGGGCTATCAGGAGCTTGCCGAGCGTATTGGCGAGGAAGAACTGCATGCTCTGCTTGCCGAGCGCGATCCAGAATCGGCTGCTGTTATTCATCCCCATAACGTGCGCCGTGTGATTCGTGCGCTCGAGATGCATGATGATGGTATCTCCTATGCAAAGCAAAAAAGTCAGTTTAGTGTTCCGCGCGAGCATTATCATGCCCTATGGTTTGGTCTGACGCGTAATCGTGAGGTGCTCTACGAGCGCATTAACCTGCGTGTCGATCTGATGTTTGAACAGGGTCTTGTCGATGAGGTCCGCGGTCTTATGGGCCAGGGGCTGGGAGATGCCCTGACTTCGATGCAGGCAATTGGCTATAAAGAGATCATTGATGCTTTCAATGGCGTGATTTCTATGGATGAGGCTCGCGAACTCATCAAGATGCGTTCGCGTCGCTATGCCAAACGTCAGCTTTCGTGGTTTAAACGCGATGACCGCATCGTGTGGTTCGATATGGACGAGTTTACGATCGATGAGGTCGTTGAGGACATCCTGCATCGTATTGAGGCTGCCTAATGGCCCGTTTCCCCCTTGTTCCCACGGCACCCGAGCCCGAGCGTGCCATATTAGTTGGTGTTGAGTGGCGCGACAATGTATGGCCGCTTGATCGCTCGCTTGATGAGCTGGAGCGTCTTGCCCATACGGCTGGCGCCCAGTGTGTGGCGCGTTTGTCACAGCGTTTGGTAAAGCCGTATCCTAAATCGTTTATCGGTTCCGGTAAGGTTGAAGAGCTGTGCGGCCTGGTGCATCGCATGGATGCCGATGTCGTTATTTTTGACGACGACCTGACGCCCTCGCAGCAATCCTATTTGGAGAAAGCCGTGGGCGAGCCGGTAAAGATTATCGATCGTACTGCACTGATCTTGGATATCTTTGGCCTTCATGCTCAGACGCGTGAGGGACGCCTACAGGTACAGCTGGCACAGCTTCAATATCTGTTGCCTCGTCTGCGTGGCATGTGGAGTCATCTCGCCAAGGAACAGACGCGCGGCGGCATCGGCTCACGCTTTGGTCAGGGCGAAAGTCAGCTCGAGGTCGACCGTCGCCTCATTCGTAATAAGATCGCTGCGCTTCGTCGTGAGCTCAAGCAGGTTGAACAGCGTCGCGATGTTCAATCCAAGAGCCGCATTGAGTCACCGGCGTTTCGCGTCGCGTTAGCCGGTTATACCAATGCCGGTAAATCGACGTTGCTCAATCGTCTGACCGGCTCTACGGTACTTTCTCAGGACAAGCTGTTTGCTACGCTCGACCCGACGACGCGTTCGTATCGCCTGCCCGGCGGTCGCGGCATGACGATTACTGATACCGTCGGCTTTATTCAAAAGCTGCCGCATGGTCTGGTCGATGCCTTTAAATCGACGCTGTCCGAGGTTTTGGGTGCCGATCTAATTCTCAAAGTCGTAGATGCGTCTGACGAGGACTATGAGCGGCAGCTGGAGGCTGTCGACCGCGTGCTTGATGAGATCGGCGCTGGAGAGCGCCTAACGCTGACCGTATTCAATAAAATCGATCTTCTCGATAGCGTTGATCGATTAAGTTTCCGTCGTCGCTATTCCGAGGCTGTGCTGTTCTCGGCCCAAACGGGCGAGGGACTTGACGATCTCGTCGATCGCATTGCTCGCGAGGCAGCTGCCACCGATGTACTGCTTTCAGCTGACATTCCATATCGTGAAGGTGCGCTCATCACGCTCGTGCATGAGCAGGGGACCCTTTTGCACGAGGAATATCTTGAGGATGGCGTTCGTATTGTGGCGAAACTGCCGGCTCGTATTGCACCGCGGCTCGAGCGTTATCGCACCGAGTAGGCGAGCTCCAAAATGCCCAGTATGATGGGCTGATGTAGCAGATAAAAGGGGAGTGCATGACGTCCAAGGCTGGCGAGCGCCGGCAGGGGGTTGGCGTAGGCCCAGCTTGGGGCGGGATGTTCGCATCTTTGAGCGGTGCGCGCAGCAAAGTATCCTGTGAGATACATGAATATGAACGGGATGATTGGATAATAGTCGCCTGAAACAAACCGGGGGCCGGGAAATCCTAGCCACGCCAAATAGGGGAATGAATAGGTCGATTTCGGGATGCCCCATGTCGCCGCGAAGAGAGCGAGGCATATCGCAATGCCCCACGTGCTGGGCACTTTCTTAAGCATCGGTCGTGCTACGGCTGTCACAGCGGTACACGCCGCCATGCAATAAATGATGCCAAAGTTCACTGAATCGTCGACCGATACGAGCGTTGTTGCGATCCAGACGACCAAAGCTGCGGCAGCGTACTTGGCCGCTCGTTTGGCATTGTTG
>CAJKEF010000289.1 GCA_905198825.1 uncultured Collinsella sp.
AGCAAATCTGACGTCATGTCGTTAAAGTCATCGATGGTGAGGCTAATCTTTTGGGGACGACCCGTAAAGTTCAAGACCGCATTGGCGCTGTCCTTGGACGTAAGGGCAAACTTCAGCTCTTCTGCCTTACCTTGGAGCTGCTGGTCGGCATACTCGTCAAACACGTCCTCGTCTGCCCCTGCCTGCTCGCAGAACTCGTCCTTAAGGTAGGCAACGATGGCGGCATCCCAGTCGCCGCCACCCAGGTTTTTATCGCCCTGGTTGCAGATAACCTCGATATTCTTGGAGCCATCGCTGTGGTTAAACGAAACCGCGGAGACATCGAAGGTACCGCCGCCCAAGTCGTAGACGATAACATCCTCGTCCTTGTCACTCTTGTCGCAGCCATAGTTAATGGCGGCAGCAACCGGCTCCTGCACCGTGCCGTACACATTAAGGCCCGCAATCTTTGCCGCAGCAAGCGTAGCCTGTGTCTCGGCGTCACCAAAGTAGGCAGGAACGGTAATAACGCAGCCATCGTAGCCCATAGGCATGTTCTGAGAAGCATCGAACGTAAGCTTCTTGAGCACATAAGCAGAGATCTGCTCGGGAGAGTAGTTCTCGCCGTCAACGGTGATGGCAACGGGATTGTCGCCGATGATACGCTTAACGAAGGAGGCCGTGTAATCCGGGTCGATCAAAGCATTGTCCTTGGCAGGCTGACCCACATCGTACTTAGAAGGGTCATCCGGATCAAAGTGCACCACAGAGGGCGTGGTGTTGGAACCCTCGGAGTTCTTAACCACCACCGGGTTACCCGTCTCGTCGATGTAAGCGAGGCAAGAATAGGTAGTACCCAGGTCGATGCCGATTACCGTTGTCTTCTCGTCACTCATGATTATTTCCTTCCTTTAATGGTGACTAAACCGAATGAGACGACTAGGTTCCTTGCCTACTCGTCGTCTTTGTCTAATTGCAGTTCGGGCTCGACGTAGCCTTTTTTATACGTATACGCGCGGACATATGCCGGATCGAGAACGGACCCCGAAAGCTCGTATCCCGGCGAAAGGACTTCGATAATGACACCGCGCTTTTCCGGGTCGCCCGTTAAAGTACGTGGCACAGCCAGCGTATGACGACCGCTCTCAAACCGATCTCCTGGCTCGGGCGCAAACGAAGTGACACCAAAATCGCGAAGGATATCGATGAGCATGCCGCGATAGACGGAAAGGTCCTCCGCTTGCTGCTGAGCCGCATCACCTTCGAGGGTTGCAAGGTGTGTAAGCGACGTGTCCATCTCGGCAACCACCGACGTCACGCGCTTAAGCAGGGGCGTGGTGATCTTCTCGTACACACCGGAGCGATACCGCTCAATTTCCGCACTGTTGTTCCTGAGCACTTCCTCCTCAAAGGTGGTGCGATCGATCTTCTGACGGAAGAGCCCTGTTAGTTGAGCAATCCCCTCATCCAAAGCATCGAGGCGACGCCCCAGCTCTTCGGCAGGCATAACGGGAGTCGGCTCGCTGGCTTCAACACCAGCAGTGGCATTCGCGTCGCAATCGCACTCCCCCTCCTCGACGGCTGTGTCGTCGGTGACAGGCGTCTCAGTCTCAACGGGCTCGGCCGACTCCGCAGCAGGCTCGGCAGTCTCAACGGGTTCGCTTGCGCACCCCACCTCCTCGCAAACAGGTTCTTCGGGCGCGACGTCCTCAAACGAGGGAACAAAAACATCGTCAGTCATGTGCGTCTATCTCTTCTTCCTTCGATCGATCTCGAGCTGTTGGGCATAAGAAACAGCGTTCTCAACGGGGAGGGAAAGCGCCGTGGCAAACGTCGGGTCTGCCTGGCCCGCAATCCACGCAAACGGCTCGACAACACCCTTGGGATCGTAAGCGCCGGCGAGACGCTCGTGGCCAACGGCAGAAGCTGCAAAGAAGCGGTATGAGCGGAAGCTCGCCTTAAGCGACGTCAAGAAGTTACCCATGCCATATTCGAGCAGGACATCGCGAAGCACGGCATCCTGTGCGTCGGCGACAGGACACTCGGGATTTGCAGCAAGATACGCATCGCAGGCGGCCTGTCCGATTTTTTCATCCAAGCCCGGAAGATCCGCCTTGCTGAGCACCACGGCAAGGGGCATGGTGAATCTGCCCTGACGATCCGGCTTGGCAACGCTTTTGACTTTCTCGATCAAGGAAGCCAAGACATCGTCGGGGTTCGAGCGGCCAGAAACGGCGGCATCCGTTGCCGAAAGCCCTTCCTCGAGCTCGCTTGCCAAATCCGGAATGCTCATGGGATCCACCAGCAGCACGGCACCCTCGGCGTATGCGTACTGAAGCTGGTCCTCGTGCTCGTCGTTATTAAGGAAGGTCTCACCGGCGACGTCGTAGAGATGGATTAGACGGTCGGGGTCGAGCCCGTCTTTGCGAACAAAGACGCTCAGCGAGAATGCGGAGGCGTGCTTGACGTCGGAGTCCTCACTCGTCATGCTCGCATCGCCCGATTGATAAATCTTCTCGAGCTCGGAGAAGAGCCCTCGCTTGTCATCATCGAGAAAATCGGTGTCATAGCCCTGCTGAGCAGCGCGGTCGAGCACAAGGTCGTGGGCAAGTGCCGCAATGTAGGAGGTCTTTCCTACC
>CAJKEF010000290.1 GCA_905198825.1 uncultured Collinsella sp.
GCTCGATTACGAGAAGGCCGAGAAGCTTCTGCGCCTGATGGGCGTTCAGGAGGAGAAGGCGATTCGTAACCTGCTGGGCTATGAGGACAACACCGCCGGCCGTATCATGACCTCGGAGTTTGTCTCCCTGCCTGCCACGGCGACGGTCGCTGACGCCATCGAGGCGATCCGCAAGCTCGACGAGGACTTCGAGAGCGTCTACTACGTCTACACCGAGGATCCGAGTGGCATGCTCACCGGCGTCCTTTCGCTGCGCACGCTCATCGTGGCCGACCGCGACGCCACGCTGGGCCAGCTGGCCTATCGCGACCTGGTTTATGTGTCGCCCGACGATGACCAGGAAGACGTAACGGACGAGATGACCAAGTACGACCTGGTCGCCATCCCCGTTTGCGACGAGAACCGTCACATCTTGGGTATCGTGACCTTTGATGACGCCATGGACGTTATCGCCGAGGAGCACCAGGAGGACCTGCAGATCGCAGGCGTCGGCTCGGGCGATAGCGCGTCGGACGACTCGACGAACGTGCTCAGCTGGTTCGTGCATCGTCAGTACTGGGTTGTTGTATGGGGCATCGCGTCGTGCATCATGGCGACCGTGCTGGGGACGGCGCTGGGCTCCGCGCATCTGGTGGTGTTCCCCATGTGCGCCATGCCGCTCGTGCTGCTGGCTGCCTCGCGTATGGTGTCGTTCGTCAAGAACTACTTCCTGGAGTACGACGGCCATGACGATGAGCCCAAGCCGTATTTGGGATTTTTCTTCCAGAGCACGGGCATGGGCCTGATTCTGTCGCTCGTGACCTACCTGTGCGCCCAGCTGGTGCGCACCGCAGCATTCCTCGACGCGCCCATGTTTGAGGAGCAGCTCTTTACCGGCTGCTTTAACATCGCGGCCATCGTCTGCCTGATTGGCAACATGAGCGCCGTGATTTACCTGATGGTGTTGTTCTGGCGTGACGAGCACGACCTCAATACGTCGGGCACCGCCATGAACGTCATTGCCGTCATGATTTCATGCGTGGCGTACTGCATCGCTGCAGTGCTGCTCACCATGTCGGTCATGGGGTAGGTGGTCGCGTGCAAAACACGAAACAAAAGGCGAGCACCAAGCAAAAGCTGACCATCGCGGCCATCTTTGGCGCCATGGGCCCTGGCCTTTTGGCGGCGCTTTCGGGCAATGACGCCGGCGGCATCGCCACGTATTCCAGTGCCGGTGCCAGCTATGGCTACAAGATGCTGTGGATGCTTCCCGTCATGACCGTGCTGCTCATCGTGACACAGGAGACTGCGGCGCGTTGCGGCTGCGTCACAGGCAAGGGCCTGGCGTCGCTCATTCGCGAGCGCTTTGGCGTGCGCAGGAGCGTGCTGGCCATGGCGGCGCTGCTGATCGCCAATACGGCCGTGACCATTTCGGAGTTTGCGGGTATCGCGAGCGGTCTTGCCCTCTTCGGCGTGCCGGCGAGCATCTCGGTGCCGCTGGTGGCACTGCTGGTTTGGATGCTTACCATGTCGGGCAGCTTCCAGCGCATCGAGAAGATTCTGCTGCTGGTGAGTTGCGTGTTTGTGACCTACATTGTCGCTGCATTTATGGCTGGTCCCAGCTGGGGCGAGGTGGCGGTCGACCTGGTTGTGCCCAACATCCAAAACGACCCCAGTTACGTGTCGCTTGTGGTCGCAACGATCGGTACCACCATCGCACCGTGGATGATCTTCTTGGCGCAGAACAACGTGGTCGATAAGAATGCGGGCGAGGACGATATCGTGCTGCAGCGTATCGACACCGTGAGCGGCTCGATTGCCGCCGATGTCATTGCCGGCTTTATTATCATCACGACCGGTACGGTATTGTTCCCCGCGGGCATTCAGATTAGCGATGCTGCCGACGCCGCTCGCGCGCTGGAGCCCATCGCGGGCCAGTGGTCTACGGTGCTGTTCGCCTCGGGCCTGGTCGCGGCGAGCTTCTTGGCCGCCTGTGTGCTGCCGGGTGTTACGTCGAGTGCTATCTGCGAGGCATTTGGCTGGGAGCGCGGTGCCGATCGCAGCTGGGACGAGGCCCCGGTCTATCGCGGCATTATTACGGCCATCATTGGCATCTCTGCCATGCTGGTGCTCATGCCCGGCGTCGACCTGTTCCAGATTATGATGACCTCGCAGGTCATCAACGGCGTACTGTTGCCCGTGGTTTTGGTGTTCCAGGTGGTTATTGCCGCCGATCGACACATTATGGGCGCCAACCGCAACGGCCGCGTGTGGAATGTGCTCACGTGGGCGACTATCGGTGTGATTACGGTGCTGACGGTCGTCATGTTTGTGCTGCAAGCGATGGGTTACAGCGCGTAGCGCCTCTTTTGGACTCTAAACAGGTCGCCGCCATGGGCTGCGGCCTGTTTTTTGCCCGCAGCCTCTTGGGGCCGGCTCAAAAAGAGCAATCTTGGGGTGTTTGCTGCGGGTGAGGGGCATGGAAACGACGCTCGGGGTGGCGCGGAGCCCAGAATTCGGCCGCGGGGAGGGGCATTCATCGGTCGCGTCAGGAGTGTCCCTGGGTGCCGGCACATAAGGAGCGTCCCTAACTGCCGGAGGGGGCGTCGGTTGTGGCCGACGCCCCC
>CAJKEF010000291.1 GCA_905198825.1 uncultured Collinsella sp.
CGCGGGGAACCACCCCGCCTGTCGACGTCATCAATAATATGGGGAACCGCCCCATTTTTCAACACCTTTCCCCACCCCTTCCCCCATCCCGCCCCACCACTCCACCCTCAATATGTTGTAAAACACCCCCGAGCATATGTTCGAAAACACAATATGTTGTGTTTAATGCAAAGGCGGGATGCCACCTGTAGCACCCCGCCTTTCAACCTCAACCTTCAAGTTGACCTTGAGGCGATTTTTACGTCCCTTTACACGCCGTTCACATCGCCCCCAAACTCCCCCACCCACGACACACACGGCCCACCGCCGCGTCGGTGTCTGGCGAAAAATGGGGCGAGCCCCAGATTGCCCATGCGCGCAAAAGTGCGTCTCGGCAATCTGGGGCCCGTCCCCCTTAATATTTATAAATATGCAGGTCAGCGAGGTGCTAGCGATGTGCCAGCGGATGCGCCGCCAGATAGACCTCGGTCAGTTGCGTGCGGTCGACATGCGTGTAGACCTGCGTGGTCGAAATATCGGCATGGCCCAAAATCTCCTGCAGCACACGCAGGTCGGCACCGCCCGCGAGCATGTGGGTGGCAAAGGAGTGGCGCAGGGTGTGGGGATGGAGCCCAACCAGCCCCACCTGGCGCCCATACCGCTCGCATATCGCATGCACGGCCTGGCGCGACAGGCGACGTCCGTTCTTATTTAAAAAGACCGCCGAGGTCTCTATCCCGTGAGCATGGGCGGCCAGGAGAGCGCGCCCGTCACCTATATAGTGTGTTAGGGCACGCGCCGCGCTTCCCACCAACGGGGCCAGACGCTCCTTGGAGCCCTTACCGCGCACCAGGACAAACCCGTCATCGATATGGATATCGCCCACATCGAGCCCAACCAGCTCACTCACGCGCAAGCCGCATCCGTAGAGCACTTCCAAGATGGCATGATCGCGCAGCCCCATCTCGCCCTCGGGAAAGTCTTGATCGAGCAGTGCCGAGACATCCTCCACCGAAAGGTATTCCGGCAGGCGATCTGCCTTTTTGGGCAGGCGCAACGCCGCCGTCGGGTTTTGGGCCACGGCCCCATCGCGCACCAAAAAGGCATGCAGGCCCTTCACGGCAGCAAGCGCGCGCTCCACCGAGGCGTCGGAATAGCCTCCGTCGCGGCGATCGGCAACAAAGCCCTCCACGACCTGACGGGTCACCTCTTCAAAAGACGCAATGTCAGCCCGCTCCAGATAGGCGCAGTACGTCGTCAGGTCACGACGATAGGCCGCAATCGTGTTGCGCGCCAAGCCCCGCTCGACCGCGAGGTAATCGAGATACTCCCCCGCCGCCACGGCGAGCGACGAGGGAGTAGCTTCGGTATGTTCCTTATTCGCCGGCACCCTTAGTCCGTAGCGAGGTTCTTGGGCGTCACCTGCAAGCGATCGACGCCCTCATGCTGGCCGATCGAGGCGCGTACGAACTCGCGGAACAGCGGCTGCGGGTTGGTCGGGCGGCTCTTGAACTCGGGATGAGCCTGGGTGGCCACATACCACGGATGTACGTCGCGCGGCAGCTCGACCATCTCGACCAGACGCTCGTCGGGCGAAAGACCCGAGATAACCAGACCGGCGTCCTCGAGCTGGTCACGGAAGGCGTTGTTGAACTCAAAACGGTGACGGTGACGCTCGTAGACGAGCTCCTCGCCATAGGCCTCGCGCGCGAGGGAATCGGCAGCAAGCTTGCACGGATAGGCACCCAGACGCATGGTGCCGCCCTTCTCGGTCACGTCCTCCTGCGAGCTCATCAGGTCGATGACACTATACGGGCCATCCGGATCGAACTCGGAAGAGCTGGCGCCGGCAAGGCCGACGACGTTGCGGGCAAATTCGCACACGGCCACCTGCATACCCAGGCAAATGCCCAGATACGGAATCTTGTGCTCGCGGGCGAACTCGGCCGCGAGGATCTTGCCCTCCAGGGCGCGCTTGCCAAAGCCGCCAGGGACCAAGATGCCCGAGGCGTCACCCAGGACCTCGGAGACGTTCTGCTCATCGAGGCTCTCGCCATCGACCAGCTGCACGTCAACGTGGCGATCGTAGAACACGCCCGCGTGGTGCAGGGCCTCGATAACCGACAGGTAGGCATCGGGCAGCTGCGTATACTTGCCCACGACGGCGATCTTCACCTTGTCGGCGTGATGGTTGGCATGGTTCTGCTTGCGCAGGAACTCGTTCCACTCGCTCATGTCGCGCTCACGCGGGTCCAGACCCAGGCGCTCGCAAATGCGCAGGTCAAAGTCCTGCTCGGCAAGCAACTGCGGAACATCGTAGATGCTCGCGCAGTCCTCGTTGGTAAAGACACAGTCGGTGTCGACGTCGCAGAAGCTTGCAATCTTGCCGCGGATGGCATCGTCGATATGGTGGTCGGAGCGCAGAACGATAATATCGGGCTGGATACCAAAGCTGCGGAGCTCCTTAACGGAGTGCTGCGTCGGCTTGGTCTTGACCTCGTGGGCGGCGGCGATATAGGGAACGAGCGATACGTGGATGTAGCAGACGTTCTCGGGACCGGCCTCCTTGCGGTACTGGCGGATAGCCTCCACAAACGGCTGCGACTCGATGTCGCCGATCG
>CAJKEF010000292.1 GCA_905198825.1 uncultured Collinsella sp.
CTGGGTGGTTGGCGTGGCACGGTCAGTTGCCTGCGGTTATTTGTACCCAAAGATGGTGGGTTTATGGGGTTGGATTGCGGGCGTGCGCGATATCGTCATAGACGGCTGCCGTCTTTGCCTCTGCTCGGAAACCCTTTCCAGCTTTATTGCAACGGAGTACAATGGGTAACGTTTAAGTTCAACTTGAAGTTTTAGTTGCGGCGCCGGGCTTCGGCCGCAATGCAAGGAGAGGCGTACCATGGCGATCTATGTGACATCTGATGCTCACGGGCACGTGCGTGCGCTTGACGAGGCCCTGTCTAAGATCTCGTTGACGTCCGACGACACACTGTACGTGCTGGGCGACATGATCGATCGCGGGCCCGATCCGGTCGGCGTTATTAAGCTCGTGCGCTCGCTGCCCAACGCCCGCGTGCTCAAGGGTAATCACGAGCAGATCATGCTCGATGCCATCATTGGCCAGGATCCGCTCGATGCCGAGACCTGGGATATCAACGGTGGCTGGACGACGCGCGAGCAGCTCAACGACATGGAATTTGAAGCATACGAGGAGCTCGTGCGATGGATGGCCGCGCTGCCGCTCTACGCGGTGGTCGAGACCGAGGAGCGCCCGTATCTACTGGTACATGCTGGAATCGAGATGAAGGCGGCGCACGCGTTTTTGCTTGAGCATGGCGTCGATTGTGCCGATGGCGTCGGAGCGGTGAGTGCCGATCGCGAGCTGCTGCAGCAGATGCTCGCAGTGCAGTCGTCCGATGACCTGCTGTGGATTCGTCACGGCTATTGGGATGTGCCGACCGGGCTGCTTTCTGCCGAGGGCAAGGGTCCGGTCGTGGTGAGCGGTCACACGCCAACGGTGTCGCTCGGGCGTTATTGCGAGGTCGGTGGTCTGGCGGGGCTCGATGAGGAATCGGGACGCGGGCAGATCGTGCGCCTGGGCGGCGAGGACACTGCCGGTGTGCCCGATCGCATCGACATCGACTGCGCCGCCGCCACCGGCTCTGAGTTCGGCCGCGTGGGCATCCTGCGGCTCGATGATGGGGCTGAGTTCTACGCGAATATTCGCCCCGGGGAATAACGGCGCAAGAGGTAGCTAATTTGGGACGGGGCTTTTTTGACTACTTTCGGAGAGTAGCGCCTTCTTGCTCGGTAAGCGCTAGAAATGAGGAGCGTCTGCGTCCTCGGCAGCGCGAAAATGCTCGAAAAACCGTCGCAACGGAGTCAAACGACGTCGCGACGGTTCTTTTTTGCTGCCCGTTGGCTAAGTGAGTAGGCTTTTTTGGAAATGCCGAGCAGCCGGCAAATTTGCCTCAATAAAACCGCAGGTCACAGACTTGTGCTTTGTCGGTGTGGTTGGGGATTCGGTAAAAGTCTACTCACTAAGTTTTGCATGATGCATATTGTCCGCAACGAGACCGCAGCCGGGGTGATTCCAT
Organism: uncultured Collinsella sp.; assembly: GCA_905198825.1. Classification (GTDB taxonomy): domain Bacteria; phylum Actinomycetota; class Coriobacteriia; order Coriobacteriales; family Coriobacteriaceae; genus Collinsella. The sequence goes on from CAJKEF010000292.1 coordinate 1,437, forward strand.
CGCAAATTCCGGTTCCGGGGGCAGCTAATTAGGCGCCGTACGGATTCCGGTCTCTCTCGATGCGTTGGCGGATGCGGCGGTACTCGATAATCAGCAGCACCAGGAGTAGGGCCATGATGGCTAGGTAGCTCACCACAGCGCCCATCAGACCCAGCAGCTTAATCAGGATCACCGGCAGCACCACGCTTACGGCGAAGCAGATCAGGTAGATCTTGGTGACGTCGCCAGCGTGGCGCAATACCGTGATGATGGCGTAGATAAAGTCGATGGCCGCGGTGATGCCGCCAGCGACAACCATCAGCAGCGCCAATGTGCGGTAGCGCTCAAAGTTGAGGCCGTACATAAAGCTCATGAGGGGAATGCCGGGGCCGGCCATAAATGCGGCGCATACGCCGGTGATGGCCACGATCAGCGCCATAACGGCAATAATAATCAAGTCGAAACGGCGGCGTTTGCGCGGGTTCGCCCAAATGCTCGACAGACGCAAAAGCTGCGGTTTATAGACAAATCCGATGCTCAGCAAAATAGCCTGCGCCGGAAAGAACAGGGCATTAAAGTACAGCTGGTATTTGTAGACCAGCGTGCCTTCCATAACAAACTTGGGCATGCTCTCGATAAGGTTGAACAAAAAGAGCGCGCCAAAGAGCGGAGCGCACTGGACAAACAGGTGGCCGACCTCGCGCAGGCTCACGCGGCGTGATTTTTCGGTCTCGAGCAGGGCGAGCGGCGCGGTGACCAGCACGAGCGAGGCGATGGCTGTGACACCCATGGCCATGGCCGTGATGGGCATGCTGCGCGTAAGGAACAGCGCCACGCTAAAGACCGCGATGACGCCGGCGGAGCGTAGCGTTTGGCTCATGCCGGCCAGGTAGAGTTTATCGGCCTGCTGTAGGCGGCCCTCGTACACGTCCGCCACAGCCTAGGGCGAGCGCTCCGCAAAGCCAGCGATTGAGCTGGTAAGAGGCAAAGGACGTCTTCTCGTCGATGTCCGAGACCTGGAAATTGCGCACGCCGTAGTTGCACGCGATCATGATGAGTGTGCCGGTGACAAAGGCAATGGAGAATTTACCTGCTTCCTCGGCGCCCACAAGCTGCGTGGACACGATGGTGAGCAGCGGAAACGCGAAGCCCCACACGGCGGTGCCCAGGGTATTCCAGAG
>CAJKEF010000293.1 GCA_905198825.1 uncultured Collinsella sp.
GGCTTTCTGCCCGAAACCTCATGACCAAGAAGGGCCGCACGGCCATGACGGCCTTTGCGGGCTCGATTGGCATTATCGGTATCGCGGCGATTCTGGCGCTGTCCAATGGCGTAAACGGCTACATCAAAAAGGTCGAGGAGGACACGCTCTCGAGCTACCCGCTCACTATCTCCAAGCAAGATTACGATTTGTCGTCCATGATGGGCGGACATGGGGCTGCGGATGAGGAGGTGTCCAACGGCGAGGATTTATCCGACGGTGGCACCGACGGCAAAGCTAAGGGAATCGATAAGATTCCCGTGGTCACGGCCGTAAAGGATATGTTTGCAAGCGTTAAGTCCAACGACATGACGAGCTTTAAGGCATGGCTTGACGACGGCGGCGATGGTATCGACAAAGAGGTCAACGCCATTCAGTACGGCTACGGTGTATCGCCGGTTGTCTATCGTGCCGGCAAGGGCGATGAGAAGCCTGTCCGGCTGGTGCCCAACGCCATGACCGAGGCCATGAGCGGAGGCGCGAGCTCGGCGGCAACGGTGAGCATGGAGTCCATGGGAACCTCGGTCTTTAACGAGATGATTGACGACCAGAGCCTGCTCGACGGCCAGTACGATGTCGTCGCCGGTCATTGGCCCACGTCTGCCAACGAAGCCGTGATGGTGCTTTCGAGCCGCGGCACGGTGGGCGACTACACGCTCTACAGCATCGGTGCGCTGGATATCAATGAGCTTAACAATCTGGTTAACAGCGCCATGACGGCTGACGGTGGGGTCGAAACGCCCGAGACCGGTGCCGACTTTACCTACGACGATGCGCTGTCCACGACGTTTAAGGTGCTGTCGCCGGCCGATGCGTATCGCAAAAACGAAGAGACCGGCATGTGGACCGATATGTCTGGCGACACTGACTTTATGGCCGCCAAGGTTGCCGACGGTATCGACGTGCACATTGTGGGCGTGGTGCGACCTAACGAGACAGCCAATGCGAGCGCGTTGTCCCCGGGCATTGCCTATACGCATGCGCTGACTCGCCAGCTTATGGAGCGCGCTGCCGATTCGCAGATTGTGCAGGAGCAACTCGCCCACCCCGAGACGGATGTCTTTACGGGCAAAACCTTCGACGAACTGCAAGGCGAGGCCAAACAAGGCGTGGATCTGAGCAGCATGTTCAGCGTGGACGAGGCGGCGCTCAAGAGCGCGTTCTCGTTTGATGCGTCTGCACTTTCGGGTGCGGCCGGCGGTATGGACCTTTCTGGTATCGACTTATCCGGGTTGGACATTGACCTCTCGGACGTTGGCAAGGACATCGACTTCAGCGACATCATGGCAAAAGCACCGGCTCCAGATTTCTCGGGCATCTTTGACGGTCTGGAGCTCACGCCCGAGCAAATGCAGCAGGTGGGAATACTTGCCAACCAACTGTTTGAGGGCTTTTTGCAGTCTGATCAGTTTAAGGCGCTGTCGCCCGAAGATCTTAAGGACGCGTCAAAGCTCGCTGCCGCATTCTCGACGTATCTTGAGAATGATGACACGGCTCAGCAAATCCTGGCCCAGCTCAAAGCGCTCGGCGGCGATGCCCTGGCCGAGCGTCTGCAGCAGGCGATGAGCGACTATGTGCAAAAGCAGCTGGCTCCGTATCTGCAGCAGGCTATGGATCAGGTGATGAAGGTAATCAGCGAGCAGATAGCGTCGACGGTATCGTCCCAGCTCAAGGCGGGTACAGCGGGGCTTATGGACCAGATGGCGACGCAGATGTCTTCGAGTTTTGCCAACCTGGCGAGCGCCATGCACGTGGATGCGAGTGCCTTTGCTCGTGCCATTCATTTCAACATGGACGCCGAGGACCTGAGTTCGCTCATGATGAGCTATGCCAAGGCGTCGAAGCTCACCTACGACAACAATCTGACCACGTTGGGCTATGCGGATGAGGCGGACCCCATCTCGGTTAAGATTTTCCCGCGCGACTTTGAGGCCAAGGAGCGCGTACTCGATCACATCGATGCGTACAACAAGCAGGTCAAAGCCGCTGGCCACGATGAGCAGGCAATCTCGTACACCGACTACATGGGCATCATCATGGGCTCGGTGACCGACATCGTGAACACCATCAGCTTGGTGCTGATCGCGTTCGTGAGTATCAGTCTGGTGGTGAGCTCCATCATGATCGGCATCATCACCTACATCAGCGTGCTGGAGCGCAAAAAGGAGATTGGCATTCTGCGCGCGATCGGCGCGTCGAAGCGCAACGTGGCCAACGTATTCAATGCCGAGACCTTTATCGAGGGCCTCATCGCCGGCGTCTTTGCCATTGTCGTCGTGGTGGCAGTGAGCTTTCCGGTTAATGCCTGGGCGCTTGCTGCCAAACAAGTGCCCAATCTGATGAGCCTGCCCGTGCAGGATGCGCTGGTGCTCATTGCAATTTCGGTGCTGCTGACGGTCGTTGCCGGCCTGCTGCCGGCCCGCAGTGCATCCAAAAAGGACCCCGTGGAAGCCCTGCGCTCTGAATAATGCGACAAAGGGACAGTCCCTTTGTCACGTCCGTTGATATGAGAGAAGAGTAGATGATCCTTTCGCTGGCCCCTATGGAGGGG
>CAJKEF010000294.1 GCA_905198825.1 uncultured Collinsella sp.
CATCGAGTACTCGATGTCGGTCATCACGGCGCGCGCCCTGCCGGACGTGCGCGACGGCCTAAAGCCGGTGCACCGCCGCATCCTGTACGCGATGAACGAGAGCGGCATCTACCCCAACCGCCCGCACAAGAAGTCAGCTTGGACGGTCGGCGAAGTTATCGGTAAGTACCACCCGCATGGCGACTCCGCGGTCTATGAGGCCATGGTCCGCCTGGCGCAGTGGTTCTCCATGCGCACGCCGCTCATCGACGGTCACGGCAACTTCGGCAACATCGACGGCGACGGCGCCGCCGCCATGCGTTACACCGAGAGCCGCCTGGCTAAGCCCGCCATGGAGCTCCTGCGTGACCTGCAGAAGGACACCGTCGACTGGCAGCCCAACTACGACGAGTCGCTCGCCGAGCCCGTGGCACTGCCCGCGCGTTTCCCCAACCTGCTGGTCAACGGCAGCCAGGGCATCGCCGTCGGCATGGCCACTAACATCGCCCCGCATAACCTCACCGAGGCGATCGAGGCCACCTGCTACCTGATCGACAACCCCGACGCCACCGTCGACGAGCTCATGCAGATCATGCCCGGTCCGGACTTCCCCACCGGTGCCATCATCATGGGCAGCGCCGGCATTAGGCAGAGCTATGAGACCGGCCGCGGCTCCATTACCGTGCGTGCCAAGGCCCATGTGGAATCCACCAAGACCGGCCGCAGTCGTCTGGTCTTTACCGAGATTCCCTACATGGTCAACAAGGGCACCCTGCAGGAGAAGATCGCCCAGCTCGTAAACGACAAGCGCATCGAGGGCATCTCGGACATGCGCGACGAGTCCAACCAGAAGGGCATCCGTCTGGTCATCGAGCTCAAGAAGGGCGTCATTCCGCAGGTCGTGCTCAACAACCTGTATAAGTACACCTCGCTGCAGACGACCTTCGGCGCCAACAACCTGGCGCTCGTCAACGGCGTTCCCAAATGCCTGAGCCTGCGCGAGATGCTGCAGCACTACATCGACCACCAGGTCGACGTCGTCACCCGCCGCACCCGCTTCGACCTCAAGAAGGCCCAGGCGCGCGCCCATATCCTCGAGGGCTACTTGATGGCTCTCGACCATATCGACGAGGTCATCAGCATTATCCGCTCCTCGCAGACCGACTCCGAGGCCAGCAGCCGCCTGATCGAGCGCTTTGGCTTTACGCCCGAGCAGACCACGGCCATCCTCGAGATGAAGCTGCGCCGCCTGACCGGCCTGGAGCGCGACAAGATCCAGGAAGAGCTGGACGGCCTGCGCCGCGCCATCGCCTACTACGAGGACCTGCTGGCGCATGAGGAGAAGATCCTGGGCGTCATCAAGGAGGAGATGCGCGAGATCTCGAAGAAGTTTGGCGACAAACGCCGCACCGAGATCAGCCATGTCGAGAAGGACCTGGATGTCGAGGACCTCATCGCCGATGAGGACATGGTCGTGACCATCACCCACACCGGCTACGTGAAGCGCATCCCGGTGGCTGCCTACCGCGCCCAGAAGCGCGGCGGCAAGGGCGTGTCGGGCGTCAACCTTAAAGAGGATGACGTCATCGACGAGATGTTTATCGCATCCACGCACGAGTACGTGCTGTTCTTCTCGAGCAAGGGCAAGGTCTATCGCCTGAAGGTGCACGAGCTGCCGGTGGGCACGCGCCAGGCGCGCGGCACCGCGATCGTCAACCTGTTGCCCTTTGAGGAAGGCGAGAAGATCGCGAGCGTCATCAGCTGCCGCGAGTTCCCCGCCGACGAGTACCTGATGTTTGCCACCAAGAGCGGCATGGTCAAGAAGACCGTGATGAGCGCATATGACCGCAGCCGTCGCGATGGCCTGATCGCTATCAACCTGCGTGACGACGACGCGCTGCTGAACGTGCGCCGCGTGCGCGAGGGTGACAAGATCATCCTGGCCACCACTGCGGGCAAGGCGATCATGTTCTCCGAGGAGCAGGTGCGCGCTACCGGCCGCGACACCAGCGGCGTTCGCGGTATCGGCATGAAGGACGGCGTGAGCGTTCTGGGCATGGAAGTCACTAACGGCAACGGCGATCTGTTCGTCATCACCGAGCGCGGCTACGGCAAGCGCACGCCGGTCGCGGACTACCCGGAGCAGAATCGCGGTGGCCAGGGCGTCTACACCATCCAAATGACCGAGCGTAAGGGTAACCTCGCGGCCATGAAGACGGTGGGTCCGCAGCACGAGCTGTTCATCGTGACGGAAGGCGCGACGGTCATTCGCGTCAAGACCGATGAGATTAGCCAGACCGGCCGAGCCACCCAGGGCGTCAAGATGATGACCGTCGACGACAACGACCGCGTATGCGCTGTTGCTCGCATGACGGCAGCCAAGGAAAAACCCGAAGGCGAGGGCGCCGAGGCCGCGGCCGACACCGAAGGGGCCCCAGTCGACCTAGGCGACGGCAACGACATGCCAGAGGATCTCCTCGACGAGTAAGTAGTCCTCTCCGGTCAAAAACATCAGACCCCATATATCGGCGGTCGGCGCACCTGCGCGCCGACCGCTTTTTTGAAAATCTTTGAACCCCACGTCGGCCCCGGCTGCCCGGCGGC